>NZ_JACJSE010000001.1:300000-592812 GCF_014698045.1 Aulosira sp. FACHB-615 | reverse complement strand
CCTGTCGCCCAGATGTAAGTCGAAGTAAGGGAGGACGAAAGAAATCCACTACTGCGTTTTCTGTTGGGCAGGAAGCCTACACGCTCTCCGCAAGGTCAGTGTAGGTAGTTCACCATATAGATTTCTGAATCTAGTTGTGTAGGCAGAGAGTAGGGAATGGGGAGTAGGGAGTAGGAAAGAAGCTTGACCTGAGTGTACTGATTTTTTTCATAAATCAAATATGAGTCCTATAAACAATAGTTTAAAAGTTATAGTAGTCAGGTTTGATTTGTACTGGATTTTTTCAGAAATCAAATAAAAATCCCATAGAAGAATATGGTTATTTTTGGGGTAAACCGTCGTGAAAGACTAGTAATTCGCCTGGTTGGATGGTTGTCCAGACTTCGTTGTCGGTGAGGGGGGTAGTAGCGATAACGGCGACGCGATCGCGTGGGGAAGTCAACTCCCGAAAATCCACCGTCATATCTTGATCAATCAAATGGGCGGCGGCGAAGGGGGCCTGACGGACGATGTAGGAAAGTTTTGTCGAACAGTGGGCAAAAAAATGTTCTCCATCCGACAACAAATAGTTAAAAACACCGACTTGGGCGATTTCCGCCGTAATTTGACGTAGAACAACATTAAGTTTTTCTAAAGGCGGCTTACCTTCAGGAAAAGCTTCTCGGAGAGTTTCTAACATAATACAGAAGGCTTTTTCACTGTCGGTATCACCCACCGGTTCGTAAAAACCCATATTCCGGGGATGGAAATCTGGTAAATTGCCGTTATGGGCAAATACCCAATATCTTCCCCACAGTTCTCGTTGGAAGGGATGACAGTTTCTTAAGGCGATTTCTCCCTGAGTTGCTTTACGGATATGGGCAATTACATGAGTAGAGTGGATGGGATAGCGTCTGACTAAATCTGCTATGGGAGATGTCACCGAAGGTTTGTCATCTAACAATAAGCGACAGCCTTTTCCCTCAAAAAATGCAATACCCCAGCCATCGCTATGATCATCTGTTTTGCCTCCCCGTGCGGAAAAACCTTCAAAGGAAAAGCAAATATCTGTGGGTACATTGCAATTCATCCCTAGCAGCTGGCACATAATCAGTAACTACGAGTTTGAGGATGTTTGACTTGAGAAAACTGTCAGACTTTCAGATTCCCGACTTCTTGAAGAAGTTGGGAATCTTGTAGTTCTATACTATTAAAAACATATTTGTAGATAGTTTCAGTTCAAATAGTGCCAAAAATTATTTATGAGTTGTTTGCCTGACGTTCTCGGAGTTTTAACAATATGTCCGCGTGTATTTCCTTAGTAATGGGGTAAAAATATGTCAAAACTAAACCACAAATTAAACAAACAGTGGGGATAGGGCCGACAGCCAGGCGAATAGCGGTGAGTGCTGATTCTGGTTGAACTGGTAAAGTGCTTTGTCCCGCTACAGCTTCTTTAAAACCAGCAGATTGTAAGGCGTTACCGACAAGAAATAATCCGAATGCTAACCCAAACTTCTGTAACAAAACCATGAAACCATAAAAGATACCTTCGCGGCGTTGTCCGGTTTGGAGTTCATCTAATTCAATCACATCGGGAATCATTGACCAAGGAACTAAATACGCTGTGGATACACCTACGCCAGCCATCATAGCCATAATATACATTAAAACTAATTGGTCAGCTTGTAAAAAAAATAGTCCGGCGGCGGCGATTATCCATAAACTCATACCGAGAAAATAAACAAGTTTTTTACCAATTTTCTTACTTAAATTACTCCACACAAATAACATAACTAAAGCAGTGCCTTGGACAGCAATCATCACTGTCGGAACATCTGCTTCTTTGAGTTTCATACAGTTGATCACAAAATAAGGAATGATGCTGGCTGTAATTTGCACAGCCAACCAAGAAAATAGATATATGCCAATGACAAATAAAAACGGGCGATTGGTAAAAACAATTTTTAACTGTTCAAAAAATGGGATTGATGGCGGTTCTTCTAGTTGGATGCGTTTGGCTTCAAATGCTAAAATGCGATCGCGGACTCCAAAAATGCACCAATATAGGGAAACTACAGAAATTACAGTACAAATCGCTGCTAAGACAAAATATTGTTGTTGACGGTCAGGAATTTGCGAAAATACTATTTGCGCTAAAATCAACGATAAAATACTGCCACCAATCGAAAAAGTAAAGCGAAAACTGTTCAGACTGGTGCGTTCATCATAATCTTGGGTAAGTTCAGGAGTCATCGCCGTGTAAGGCAAATTCACAACGGTGTAAAATACCTGCGATATCAACCCAATTACGACGTAATACCAAAACAAAACCCCAATATTTGTACTGCGATCGCTACTAAATTGCGGTACAATCCACTGCAAGAAAAAGAAAATCCCAAAAGGAACCGCACCATATAACATCCAAGGTAGCCGACGACCCCATCGCCGAGATTTGGTTTTATCTGTTAATAATCCGACAAACGGATCATTAACAGCGTCCCAGATTTTGCCAATCAACAATACACTCCCAGCCAACCCGGCGGGAATCCCAGCGACATTGGTAAAGAAGACTAACAAGAAGAATATGGAAATATTAGCGGTAATTGCTGGGCCTAAATCACCTGCACCATAAGCTAATTTGGTTTTAAAATCCAGTTTTGGACTCAAAGCCGGATTTTGGTCAGAATCGTTCATAATATCTGAGGCTCGGATTAAAATAAAAAGTTTGCGATCGCTATCAGTATTACCTCAAAATTACTTTTTTATGCCAGACCTTTACGTTTCTTGGTCAGAATATCACTACAAAATTGAACAACTGGCGGTTCAGGTATATCAATCTGGTTGGGAATTCAACCAAATTGTTTGCCTAGCCAGAGGCGGACTGCGAGTTGGAGATATTATTTCTCGGATTTATCAAAAGCCATTGGCCATTTTAGCGACATCATCTTATAGCGGCCCCGGCAAACAAGTGCGAGGTAATCTCACTGTTTCCCATCATTTGACCATGACCACGGAAAAGTTAGGTTCCCATATCCTGTTAATTGACGACTTGGTAGACTCTGGAATTACTCTTCAACAGACAATTCCTTGGTTACGGGAAAATGTCGATTCCTCAATTGCGGAAATTCGCAGCGCCGTCGTTTGGTATAAAGCCTGTTCAGTGATTAAACCTGATTATTACGTCGATTACTTACCGGACAATCCTTGGATTCACCAACCCTTTGAACATTACGAACATACCAGCCCCGCAGATTTGGCAGCAAAGCTAAGTCAATTATGCTGACAAATTATTGCCCTACAACTGAATTTACCAATCCAAAATCCAAAATCTAAAATCTAAAATTTAGAATAGCCACAGCCACACAGGCAAAGTCACCAACAACAGCAAGACTCCCAAGGCTAAGGAAGTCACGGCGAGGTTACGGTCAAGATTGAAAGTTTCAGCCAGCACCATTGTCGCAAATGCTGGCGGCATTGCCATTTGTAAAACAATGACCTTGGCGGCGGAACCAGTCACGCCAAATAAAGATAAAGTACTGCCAAGCAGCAGGGGAACTAAAAGCATTTTGATTGCCAAACTGATGGCGGCTTGGGGGAAATTTTGCCAAGAAGTCAGCAGCGAAAGGCGCATTCCAATTAATACTAAAGATAAAGCGACAGCAATCCAACCCAATTTTTCGAGATAAAATTCTGCCGTCGGAGAAATACTAATTTGGCGAAACCATAAACCCAAACCAAAACTCCACAAGGCTGGGTTAATTAATATGGCTTGAGTCATTTGCCAATAGTTTGTGCCACCATCGCCATAACGAGATGCGAGAGCGACACCCAAACCATAAGCACCAAACAGTGACCCCAATAAATCGTAGAATAAAGCCCAAGCAAAATAATCTTGCCCGACCATTGCTAAAGTCACAGGAAAGCCGATATAACCTGTATTGCCGACCATTGCCGCCAAGAGAAAACTTCCCTGAGTTGGGTGCTGAAAAGTTGTGTTTGTCAGATAAGCTTGTCCTTTGATTGTTAACCAAGCCAAAAATGCACCTAATAAAATCGCTAAATGAGCGATCGCAGGTGCAATCCAAATCTGTGCCGACAGGTCAGCTTGGCGTAAAAAAGCCACAATACTGACAGGTACTCCCACCCAAAAAAGGAACTGACCCAAACGCTGTGGAACTGCGGCAGGCAGTTTCCGTCCCAGAAAAAATCCGATTAAAATTAAGCCTGCCAGTTTGACGTATAGTTCTAGGAGGTTTGCCAAAATTTCCCTAACAAAGACAGATGTAATATGTACCGAATATGCTAATCTCTGTCCAGTCTACAGTCTGTTATGAATTTTGAACAAAAGCAGGAGTTAACCCTTGAATAAAGCTGGGTTTTCTGGAAAAGCCCCAAATTCGTCCGGTGATTCTGGTGATGACATTCCAGTAGCTTTACGCGATACTCCTGATGTCTCGTCCAAAACACCCTTACAACCTTTAGTTCTGATTATTGGGGGAGTCGCAGGATTTATCTTGCTGGCTGTAGTTAGTGGTTTTTTCTTTTCTCTCACTACACCGAAAAAAATCACCGATTCTTCATCTTCACCAGCAGATTCCTCGACTGTCACCACTCCCGGCGCGACTAACTCAGCAAATCCCCAAGATAATAATGCGGTGTTGGGACATTTAGCTTACCCAGAAGCACCAGAATCAGAGTTAGCAGCGATTACAAGCGATCGCCGCATCAGAATGCGAACAGCCGCCGCCGAAAAGTTTCGCGCCATGACTCAAGCCGCCCGGAGTGCTGGGGTAATTTTAGTGCCAATTTCTGGCTTTCGCTCTGTGAAAGAACAAGAGCAATTATTTTTTGAAGTCGGGGCGCAACGCAATCAAACCCCGGCCCAAAGAGCCGCCCTCAGTGCGCCGCCAGGCCATAGTGAGCATCACACAGGTTATGCGGTAGATATCGGAGACGGAGCCGCACCCGCTACGAATCTTCAGGCTAACTTTGATCAAACCAAAGCTTTTAGCTGGCTACAAGCAAACGCCGCCCGCTTTGGTTTTGAGTTGTCTTTTCCTCAAGATAATGTGCAAGGTGTGAGTTATGAACCTTGGCATTGGCGTTTCGTTGGCGATCGCCAAAGTCTAGAAACCTTCTATAAAGCCAGAAATTTAAAACCCGCTAAAACATCACCTTGAATAAGAATTCAGAAGTCAGAATTCAGAATCGATTAGTGGCGGTATTTTTACTCCACTAATTGACAAGATAAAATTAAATTCTGACTCTTGACTTGTAAATTCCTATGATTGATAGCAATCAAAGTATAGATTAGGACTATATTTATAGCTGAAATCCCTGATGTTCCTGAGTTTCTACTCAGTACTCAGCACTCAGCACTTTGCCATAATCCTATTTCTCCGCATTTTCAAAATCTGTCAACGCACAAGCAAACTCCCGAAAAGCCGTTTTAATTAACACCTCTCTCATCGTTCTTTCTAAGGAAGAATTACGAATCATATCTGTTAACTCTAAGAATAGATATGAAACAATAAAACGGTCTTGACGGTCAAATTGTTTCAGACAAGTCAAGATAAAATCATACAACTCAGTTTTGCGAGGTTTGCTTTGTTCTTCCCAAATTTTGAATGCTAGTTGCACTGTTTTTAGGCGGATCTCACTCATATTGTAGGAAGTGTCTTTGTAGCGAATTGACACGCGCTGAGGCAGTTCCATAAGTTGTGGTGTAGAAAAATTATGTGAATTACTATTCAGGTATTTTTTTACTTATCCGGAGAAATGGACAATAACGAAAAGAATTCTCAAATATCCAGATAAATTTATCAAGCGATCAAGATGTTTTTCTAATTAGAGAGACTTTAGTAAAAACTATTAATATCAATTTAAATAATGATGATAGAGACATAAAAAACAGTCTTGTACAGCAATTATCAATTTAATATGATGGCAGAATGCTGCGGAGAAACTCCGTAATTTCAAAGCCTTGAGCAATCAGTACTGTTCTCAGCTATGTGACTACGACCATAACAGATAAGAATTTAACCAGTTATAATTATGTATTCAATTTGTCTTATGAACTCAAATAACTTTATTATTGATTTTTGACCCATCTTTAATCCCAAATTACGGCTTGGATTGATTATTTTATTGAGAAAATAAATTTGATTAACATTGACAAAACCTAAAATATGTGATTGGGTGAACAATAAGGTGAAGCTGATAACTAATAAGGAACTGCAAAAGATGTTGCAGTGAAGCCGAAAGAACATGAAGTTAATGAAAATCCTAGATAATCAACCTAAATGGTGCGTAATCTCCCTCAGTGTTTTTCTCACAAGCTTGATAGGTTGGTTAGACTACCAAATCCCACCAGAAATATTAATAGCAATTTTTTACTTAATTCCGATTGGCATTGCAACTTGGTTTGCTGATAATTGCAGTGGCGTATTAATTTCATTGATTAGTGCAGTTACAAATTTAGTAGTCAATCAAAAACCAAATTTTCACTATTTACATCCCTTAGTACCTTATTGGAATACTGTTGTAGTTTTAGTATTTTTCTTATTTACCAACTATCTTTTGTCACAACAAAAACTCACATTAAAAAACTTAGAAAGACTAGCGAGGACTGATGCTTTAACAGGGCTACATAACAGGTCATTTTTTTTAGAATTAGTAAACTTTGAAGTTCATAAATCTTTAAGACATAAAGAACCAATAACTATTGCATATTTTGATGTTGATAACTTTAAACTTGTTAATGACCAGTTTGGGCATACTGTTGGCGATCGCCTGCTATGTTTAGTTGCGGAAAATGCGAGAAATAATCTACGTAAAATTGATGTTATCGCCAGACTTGGAGGTGATGAATTTGCAATTTTATTACCACGTACTGGTTATGAAGCATCCGCAGTAGTATTACAGAGATTACACAGAACCTTATCATCTATCATGCAGGCAGAAAATTGGCCTGTCACCTTGAGTATTGGCGCAATTACCTTTATTAAACCGCCAGCTTCAGTCACAGAAATTCTCGAAAGAGCCGATAATTTAATGTACGGTGCTAAAAAAAGGGGTAAAAACTTGCTACACCACGAATTAGCAAATGATTTAGTAGATGAATAAACTGAAAGAAGAATTCAGGAGTCAGAAAAAGAGTGTGAGGCGAAGTAGGGGAGTGCGGGCGGTCTTTTAACTCAGCACTCAGCACTTTCAACTCAGCACTTTTCATTTTTGCCTTGTTTAAGACTACCCTTTGTTTATTCTGTTAAATTAGGAGACGCAAAATGGTCACAGCAGTGAAAGAGTTTGATGCACAACAATGGGTCAAAACTCGCTCTTCCCTCGATGCCAATGAATCGACATTTTTAGTTTGGCAAGGCAAGATTTATAGTTTTATTCCTGGAGAGAAAAGAAAACTCTTATTTAAAATCTTGGGTGTGAGTGTTAGTAGATGTATTTCCACAGGAGAAGATAGTTGGGATTTTACTTCTCGTGAACTCACTTATTACTTAAACCCAGAAACAGAAGAGATTTTGCCCAAATGGGAAAATCCTTGGACTGGTGAAACTGTGCCTGTGTTACACGTTGCGAATAATCCTGTGCAGGGACATTTTAAAGGTAAATTTCCAGCCCAAGTCGAGGGAGACACGACAACTTTTGTCTTTGATATTTTTCCAACTTATCCAAATCCTTTGGCAGAAGATCCAAAATTTGCCGAATATAGTCCTTATGAAACTTATCAAGCCGCAGAATTATTTAAATTATCTGTTCCAACCGCAGATTTATTCAATTCAGAACTCAATTCTGTTTCTCAACTAAAGCTGAGTTGGGATAGGATTGGGCAATGGCTACCGTGGATGAAAATGGGCGATCGCGCTGGTAATCTCATCTATAGTGCTTTTGGCTCTAAAGTTGGTGGTTTAGCAGAATTACCCCAACTACTGCAAGATGAAATTAATCACCGCGTTCCCTTATATAAACAAGCTCCCAAAGCATTCTCCGAGGGGGAAGATATGACTTCTTGGCTATACTTCCAGAAGAATTTTGATGCTTACTTAGCTGGTGAAATCTTTCCCCTACCAGCTGCTGAGGAATTGTAATGTGGTGTTGATAAGTTGGTGAATAGTTAAATTCTTCTTCAAGCTTCTCCATCCAGGGCTTTGTCATCAGAAAACGCTTATGTGGTCTATTCTGCATTCAAAGCCTTGCGGAACACCACCTTATCTTCCCCTGCCTTGTAGAAGTCCCGAATACGTGCCTCCTCCTCGAAACCGCATTTTTTGTAGAAAGCCCGCGCTCGTTCATAGCTGGGCAGCCCCGAAGTCTCGACCAACAAAATTCTCTGACCACTCGCCCGTAAGGCATTTTCCACATACTTTACTAACGCTTCTCCTCGCCCTTGCCTCTGATAGTTGGGATGCACAACGATCATTAACAAGTCCCATGTCCCATCTGTAAACGGGGCAGGTGCGTAGTAGGCGACCCCGCACGCTTTCCCATTCTCCTCATCGGTGAGCCACACATGACCCTCGCCGATGTTACCACTGAAGTAACTCGCCAGCACTTTGCTCAGTTCTTCGGTTTCGCTCGCGGGGAATAGCTCTGCTGCTACAGCGATCGCGATTAATGCCTCTGAATCATCGGGCGTACTCGGTCGAATCATAGGGAACTCCAGTGCTGTTTGTTCGTCAGATTTATGCGTGTCTGTACTGCTTACTATAGCGGTTTTCACTTGCTTGTAATACAGTCAGAATCCACCCCGCATTTTCTTACGCAAACGCTCTCCTCCCTGCTTGCGGGTGGAGTTGAGGTGTACCTCATTGAACTGAGAACCGCTATAATCTCAACCTCACCGAAACTTAAAACTTCCGCATATTGTTCTTTACAGGGTCAAATCCTCTAGAAAAGCGGGTGCTGTCATCATAATAAGCACCACTTAAATCTGCACCATACAGCTTAGTAAAGTTGAGTTTCGCACCCCGGAGATTTGCTTCTTTTAATTTGACACCGCATAAATTAGCTCTCGTCAAATTCGCCTGAGCTAAATTAGCTTGACTCAAGTCTGCTCCCCAGAGTTTAGCTTTGGCTAGGTTCGCTTGGCTCAAGTCTGCTCCCCACAAATTAATTCCTGGTAAGTAAGCGGAAATTAACCTGGCTCGGCTTAAATTTGCAGCCGGAAAATATCTTTCCCCTGCATCGTAACTGCGCTTGAGTTGTTCAGCATCCATGAGTAGTGTTGACCTTTTTCAGTAATAGAGACGTAATTTGTTCCCATTCCTGGTTTAGCTCGCCCACAAACTCTGGCTGACTGCTGCGATGATACCAATAACGCGCATTATGCAAATCGCCTTCTTGACGATGTAAGTAAGCATGAACCCAAGCACTATCAACATCATGGGCATTTTGGACTATTTCATGAGCTTGGTTCCAATCGCCTTTTTTGTCATACCACAGAGCTTGTAGTGCTTTTGGTAGGGTTTGCGGACATGAGACCTGTTTATCGATCAATCGCAGGAATTCCTGAGTATTCACGATCGCCACTCCACAACTATCAAACCTATTTCTAAGATACTTGGCGATCGCCCTTCATTACAATTATTGTTGCAAACTGGAAAATACAGCTAAGGTAAAGCAATTCTTCAGGAGGTGAGTATGGCCTTTAGTAGTTATAAATCTATTAGCGAAGTTCTCAAAACATTTCAGATTATCTACACAGAAGCTAATTTTGTTCTAACTACAGAGTTTAATATTCCTCAATATTTCCGAGAAGATTTAGCAATTGTTATGCGCGAAGGTGTCGTGGATAATTCTGAGTTTGCTATTTGTGAGAACTTAATTTATCCAGTTTTGAAAGAAGTTTGGAAGCAGTATAATAGTAAGTTTACTTTATGGAGTCATCAATCACTAAGCTATGATGAGCAATTATCAGGTTTTCCTGAATATATTTTGGCTAAACGTTCGCCTTTAGGGAAAATAGTTTTTGATAAACCATACTTTATTTTAGTAGAAGCGAAACAAGATAATTTTGAAGCAGGTTGGGCGCAATGTTTAGCTGAAATGATTGCGGCTCAAAGACTCAATCAAGAATTGTCTTTAGTTATCTATGGGATTGTTTCTAATGGTGCAGTTTGGCAATTTGGTAAACTAGAAGCACAAAATTTCACTAGAAATATTACCCCCTTCACTATTTATGAATTAGACAATTTATTTGCCACTGTCAACTATATTTTTAAACAATGTCAATTACAACTATAGTAATCCTAAATCATTTGTGAAATTCTCCTTCTTTTTCTCCTTCTCTTTCTTTGTGTCCTACCCTTCGGGAAGCCGCTATCGCGTCTATGCGCCCTTTGCGGTTCGTTTAAAATAATATGTTTTCACAACTCAGATAGGATTGCTGTAGATAATTTGCTGATATCTCAGCCTAATCTTTCAACTTGACTCCGCATCAATTTCTGCACACTAACTAAAGCTCGATTTAACTCAAAATTGCGCCGTTGCGGATTTTGTAAATATGCCTGTTGTTCTTCCTCAATCATTTCTACATCTTTCACTACTAAACCTTCAAGTAGTTTTGTAGCGGCATTAAATAAACTATCTTTAATAAATCGGCGAAACCAGACAGGTAATTTATGTAATCGCCAAAAGGCATTGAGTGAGGTGAAATGAATTAAATAAGCTTTAGTTTGAGTTTCACTTACAGGACACAATAAACAATAAATTTTAAAATCTTTGCCTAATTTAGATTGCCAATGGGGATAGATATAACTCACATCCAACGGCTCTGGATGGAGCTTTCGTAATGCGGGAAAAAATAATTGAGAAATTGACCAAATTTTATCGATTTTATAATAACTTTGGGCAGTATAATGAGCATCTACACGGTGATTATCTTCGTCGATATTTTGTAAAGATGCTGCCGCCCAAGCTTGTAAATCTTGATGTAAATGTCCGTGATACATATCCATCAAGTTTTCAATTAAATAAGAATAATGGGCTTGACAGTTAATGACTGCAACTGAAGCAATATAATTCAGATGTTCCCATTCTGGTAAACCCATTGGTTCAACAGCTAATTCTGCATCACCAGGAAATAGCCAAATAAAACCATCTTGTTCTTTGACTGGGTAACGACGAATTTGGCAGTTTGGTAATTTTTGATTTGCAGCTAAATAAGGAACTGCTGTACATTCACCCGATGAATTGAACCGCCAACCATGATAAGCGCATTCTAATTCATTAGCGATCGCTTGTCCGTGGCTGAGTTTAACTTGACGATGGGGACAACGGTCTTCTAAGGCGTGGATTTTACCTGTACTGTCGCGGTAAAGTGCGATCGCTTGATGCCATAATATCACTCCCACAGGTTTATTAGTTACCTCAGTACTCAGTGCAACTACATACCAATGGTTAGGGTTAATCCCCAATTGACGCACATCAGAAGTTTGCACAGTTTGAGAGAGAGATGACATAATTCAGCCTATCCTTTTCCGCGTTAGTCTAGTCACTGATGACCAGATTATCACTTAGGGAACTAAAACTAATTTTGCTGACAAGCTATAAAGTATGTGTAGTTACAGCAGAATTCACCGAAGTGGAGGTTTTCAACCCTTTTCCCTTCATTCTGAATTCTCTAGCGATACACCACAAGACTTACGCACAAAGATGGTCTGTGGAGATTGGGTTTAGGGGCTTCGCCGTGGGCATTAGCCGAACGGTGTAAGGGTTTTGGATACATACACCCCATACCCCTACACCCTTCCCAAACCCTTGTTTTTTCGTCTCACTGCGTAAGTCCTACACCAGTAAACATATTGAACCAAAAATTCTTATGGCAATCTCTCAAGAAAACCTAACTGAAGAATTTCTTAACGAACTAATGCAAGACACAGCTACCCTCGACCATCTAGAAATTATTGAAAATGTCATCGACTCTCTAGAACAAGATGACAGCGCAATGGTTAGCCAGAGTCCAGAAGGTGGATATCTCTGGAAGTTTAAGTACGGTAGTGTGGAAGTGTTTGTACAACTCACGGGTACAAGCGATGAAGACACCCTCACGGTTTGGTCTGTTGTATTAAAGTTACCCGCCAAAGATGAACCAAAATTAATGCGTTACCTTTTAGAGTTGAATTGCTCTAGTACTTTTGAAGCGCGTTTTGGCATCATTGATGATAAAGTTGTTGTCATCTCAACACGCACCCTAGCGGAGTTGTCTCCAGGGGAAGTCTCACGGTTAATTACGATTGTTGCCACGATCGCCGATAACAACGATGAAGCTTTACAATCTGAGTTTGGTCTTGCTTAAGTAATCATTCATGTCTAACAAGCAGGTATGGCGACTGATTCCTTTCTTAGAAGCCTCTGGTAAATTACAGATGGCGATCGATAAATGGTTATTAGAACAACACCATTTCAGAAAGCATCCTCCAACTCTGCGCTTTTATACTTGGTCGCCAGCTGCTATTTCTCTCGGCTATCATCAACGACAATATCCCCAAGCATGGGAGAATTTAACTTGGCAAGGTAAAAAACTAGATTTAGTCCGCCGTCCCACTGGTGGAAGAGCAGTATTACACCAAAGCGATTTAACCTACGCTGTCATTACATCGGGTTTAGCTGGAAACCGTTTACAAGCATATACAAAAATTTGTGAATTTTTAATTCAAGGATGGCGATCGCTTGGTGTGGAATTAAGCTACGGTACAGCTGGGCGCGGCTACATCCATAACCCCAACTGCTTTGGGACGGCGACAGGTGCAGATTTAATTTTACCCAATGGCGCAAAACTCATTGGTAGCGCCCAACTCAAACGCGGTAACGTAATTTTGCAACATGGTTCCATTCGCTTGCAACCAGATGCGGAACTGTTTGCACAAGTATTTGGTACAGAGTCATTCAATAACCTTCATTTCCCTTACAGCCTCGAACAAATTATGACGGCCTTGATTGCTGCTGCACAAGACTGTTTTGATATGGAAATTGAAGTGCAGCAGTTATCAGAGTGGGAGTTACAGGAGATTTTAAACGCGGAGGTAAGGGGAGTTTAGATGGATATAAATAAAAGTCAACGACTGGAAGCCGCAGCTTGGCGCATAGGCGATGCAGCCGACTTTCTCGAACTATCATCTGATGAAGTAGCTTTCATTGAAATTAAGCTATCTTTGAGCAGACAATTAAAACAACTGCGCGTGAAAAATAATCTGACTCAAACGGAGTTGGCGCAGAAAACCAAATTTAACCGCCGATTGAAGAGGATGGACGCAGATAAACGCAGATAAATTTTTACTTGAGCAGATGAAGCAACGCTATAGTCAGATGAAAATAACATATTGCTACTCGGTCAAGCCTGTATCTTGAATTATGCTAAACCTTACTTTCTAGAGTTTGGGGAATGGGAGTAGTTGCAGCTAACTTTCTACCGTAGTTAATCGCAATTAACCCTGTCACATACATAAATAAACTGTAAACGGCTGCTGGTACTGCCATATCAGGATTGTTGAGTATTCCGGCGGTAATGGCGATCGCTAGTGTACCATTTTGAATCCCCACCTCAATGGCGATGCAGATTTGCTGAGACGGATTGAGGTTAAATAGTTTGCTAATATAAAACCCCGCCAGCATTGAGACACTGTTCAACAGCACCACAGCAATTCCTACTTGCAGAATAAAGCCAGGGAGACGATTCCACTCACGAACAATTAGTAAGAGAATAATTATAGCCAGGAAGGCAACGGCTAAACGGCTAGTCACCTTTTCTAAACGATGGGCAACTTCTGGGAATAACTGACGCACTCCCATTCCTAAACCGATAGGCAGCAGTGTCATCAGAAAGATTTGTACTATTGTTGCACCAATAGGTAGAGCGATCGCCGCAGTTTGTCCGATGAAGTGTTGATATGCGAGGTTTGCTAATACTGGAATTGTCAAAACGGTAATCAAACTACTCAAAGCTGTTAAAGTCACCGACAGCGCAACATCACCTTTAGCCAGGAATGTAATTACGTTGGAAGATACCCCACCTGGACAAAGCGCAATTATGATTAAACCCATAGCAATGGTAGGCTGCATGGGTACTAATTTCGCAATAGCAAAACCAATAATTGGTAAAAGAACTAACTGACTAATCAAGCCAATGGTGACGGCTTTGGGATAATTTTTGACACGTTGAAAATCTGCGGGTGTGAGCGATAAACCCATTCCCAGCATAATAATTGCTAAGGCTATAGGTAGAGCAACTGTAGTGAAAAAGCTTGCTTCCATAATGAATAATTTATAATAACGACTCTATCAGTGAGAAATTTAACGGTAAAACAAGATTATTCGCTGTTTTGTGCCGATTTGCATCTTAAACTGCTGGTATAGGTAGAAACATTATCAAACAGTATTGCTTTCTTTACAAGCGTATGGGCGAGTATTCATACCACTCATACCAATTCACAATTCGCAATTAAAAAACTTAGATGTAGCAAGAATTTTAGGGTTTACATCTGTATCAGATTCTTCGTGAAATGGTATCACGCGACGAGTAAACCCGATCGCAAAAATAAAAGGGACACAATTATTTTGTGTCCCTAAATAGCTAATTCAAGATGGTTGATTTAACTTGAATTTCTCGTGTATGGGTGGGGAGAGAGGGGAGAGAGGGGAGTGTGGGGGGAAAGATTTCTTCCCCATCCTCCCACCCTTCCCACACCTCCCACACCCCTGGATTTCTCTCAAGAGAGAAATCCAGGTTAAGACTGGCGATAACAGGCAAATTCCATTGAAAAAGTTGCCATACCGGCAGTGAGCGATCGCAAGTCTGTAGAATAACCAAACATCTGCACTAATGGTACTTCGGCGCGAATCACAGAGTATCCTTGCATTGTCTCGGAACTCAACAGCAAGCCGCGACGGGATGATATATCACCCTGGACTCTACCTATGAACTCGTTTGGTGTTTCCACTTCGACGAGCATAATTGGTTCGAGGATATAGGGTTTAGCTTGGGCGATCGCATTTTCCAGTGCTTGATGAGCAGCAGAGCGAAACGCCAATTCCGAAGAGTCAACTGGATGATAGGAACCTCCATCCAGCACGACTTTCACCCCAGTTACCGGATAGCCTGACAGTTTTCCTGTTGTCATCGCCTCGCGGAAACCTTTTTCACAAGCTGGGATATATTCTTTGGGAATTGCTCCACCAACTACCCGATTCTCAAATACAAATGGTTCATCGCTGGGTTCAATCCACCCAGTTACATGGGCGTATAAACCAGTACCACCAGATTGTTTCTTGAGTCGGTAATCAAATTGAGTTTTTTGGCTAATGGTTTCCCGATACGCCACTGCGGGAGTACCGACATAAACCTCAGCATTATATTCCCGTTGAATCCGTTCTAAGTAAATTTCCAGATGCAGTTCACCCATACCAGAAATCAATGTTGCTTTTGATTCTGGGTCGATACTGAGCCGAAATGTCGGGTCTTCTCGTTGAAAGCGGTTGAGGGCTTTGGCTAGGCGATCGCTATCTTCTTGTTTTTTCGGTGTAACTGCCAGTGTAATCACTGGTTCCGGGACAAACATTCTTTCGAGAAACACTGGTGTGTCTCCCGTGTATAATGTATCGCCCGAAGCACAATCAACACCCAACAAAGCCACAATATCTCCAGCCACAGCCACTGACAACTCTTCGCGCTTGTTGGCGTGCATTCGCACCAAGCGACCAATTTGCACTCGTTTTTCAGTCCGGGAGTTATACACAAGATCACCCGGTTTTAATGTGCCGGAGTAAATGCGGGTGTAGGTTAGCTGACCGAAAGATTCCAGAGTGAGTTTGAATGCCAAAGCCACTAAAGCAGCATCAGGCTCAGGGTAAACACTGACTGATTCTGCGGTTTTGACTACTTCCCTATCGATGGGAGATGGTAAATAAAGGGCGATCGCATCTAAGAGATTCTGCACGCCTTTGTTTTTGAATGCAGAACCCAGCAGTACAGGTGTGAATTCCAGCCTCAAGGTTGCTTGGCGGATAACTTGCCAAATCAGTTCTTGGGGAATTTCTTGATCTGCCAATAGCATCTCAGTCATTTCTTCTGAGAACAAGGACAAGCTATCTAGCAATTTTTCCCGCGCCTGTTGTGCTGCTGCTACAAGACTTTCAGGAATTGCTTGTTTGACCCAATGTTCGCCGTTTTCGCCTTCAAAGTAATGTGCTTGCATCGACACTAGGTCAATCACACCTTGGAAGTTATCTTCGCTACCGATGGGATATTGCAGCAACACCGCATTTAATTGCAAGCGATCGCGGATAGCCTGGACTACACGAAACGGATCTGCACCCATTCGATCCATTTTATTAATGAATGCTAGACGCGGCACACGGTAGCGTTTCATCTGCCGATCCACTGTGATGGACTGGGACTGCACACCCGCCACGGCACACAACACCATCACCGCCCCATCCAGCACCCGCAAGGCACGCTCTACTTCAATCGTGAAATCCACATGCCCTGGAGTATCAATTAAATTAATTTGGGTATCACGCCACTGACAAGTTGTGGCCGCGGAGGTAATGGTAATTCCATGCAGCTTTTCCTCCGGCATAAAATCCATTGTTGCACCCTTGCCGCCTCCCTTCACCTCCTCAATAGCATGGATTCTGCCCGTATAGAAGAGAATTCGCTCTGACAGAGTAGTTTTACCAGAGTCGATGTGAGCAGAGATACCAATATTGCGGACGCGTGTTCGGGGAATCATAACATTTCCTTTTTGTGCAAGCGACAAATAGTCACTATGAGAGTGGTATTATATTTTGTATTATAATTGTAATATACTACAGTGACAAGCCCCACGATACAGAAATTGATATTCTTTTGTGCGGGATACGAGATCCCCGACTTCTGAAAGAAGTCGGGGATCTGAGCAATCAGAGTACTCTGGTGTAAAAGATTTGAATTATCGCTACTGAATGCTTAGTAGGGTAATTGCTTGCTCAATGTTGTGTTTTGCATGATATCGATTGAGTAACTTTTCCTGATACCACCTTTGCGGAGGATTCATATACTTACCCTCCAGCGAAGCCTTAATGAGTGCGGCTTGGTGGTCTGAGGGTTGTCCCATTTGGTCTAGGATAGTGCCGAGATGTTGCAACATTTCAAATGTAGGTAGCTTTAAGCCTTCGCTATCGTCCATTTGTTGTATCGCTAATAACGGAAATGCCATTAAAGCACTAATGTAATTGTCTTTGTATGCTCCACTGGCTAGAGGTCTGAGACCATATCGCCAGCATAAAGTTTTGAGTTGCTGAACTGTGAGAACTTCTAATTCTGTGCGAGTAAACAACATAAAATAGATATTGCCATTTTTACGAGTGGTATCAGTGGTTAACAAGTTTCTCAGGCTCATGTAACCACTGATTTAAATAGTCTAATTATCTGTGTACAAACAATTCAATCGTTTTTTACACTTCTCAACAATGCCCAACCCTAAAGGTACTCCCGAAAATTTAGAACCAATACAACCCAAGGGTGAGGAACCGATGACCACATCTATTAGTTTTAGATGTACTGAGTTGATGAAGGAAGCGGTGAAGGCACAAGACGACCCCGCACAATTTTGCAGAGACGCAATCCAGGAAAAATTAGATAAACAGAAACAATTAGAATGAAGAATGAGCATTAATCGAGCATCTCCACTGAGTTTAAAGTAATGCTCAAAGTATGCGCTCAAACACCGAAACTTATGCTTTTGAGCATTAGGTGAGCATTTTTAAGTAAAAATAGGCTGAAATTGTTGATTTTACGTCATTTATGCGAATCTCTTTAAACTGGCTGCGGGAACTAGTAGAAATTAAATTAAGCCCAGAAGAATTAGCTCATACCCTGACAATGGCTGGGTTTGAGGTAGAAGATATTGAAGACCGCCGCACTTGGGCAGATGGTGTGGTTTTGGGGAAAGTGCTGGAACGTCAACCCCACCCCAACGCTGATAAATTAAGTGTTTGTCAAGTAGATGTGGGTGCGGCTGAAACTTTAAATATTGTTTGCGGTGCAGCCAATGTCCGGGCTGATATTTATGTCCCAGTCGCCACTGTTGGCACTTATTTACCAAACATCGATTTAAAAATTAAGCCTGCAAAACTGCGTGGTGTTCCATCTCATGGCATGATTTGTTCTTTAAAAGAACTGGGTTTGCCGAGTGATGTTGATGGGATTCACATTTTCACTGGGGAAAATCTCTCGGTGGGTAGTGATGTCCGGCCGTTGCTGGGTTTAGATGATGTGATTCTAGATGTGACTGCTACTGCTAACCGTGCTGATGCTTTAAGTATGGTAGGCATAGCGCGAGAAGTTGCTGCTTTAACTGGTGGTAAACTGAGTATTCCTGAACCTGGGGAAGTCAAAATCACTCAAAATCCAGGTAAGTTAGGTTTAAAAATTGCTGATACCCAAGCTTGCCCAGCTTACATGGGTACAGTCATTGAACAAGTAAAAATTGCCCCGTCACCGGACTGGTTGCAACAACGCTTGCGGGCTGCGGGTGTGCGTCCCATTAGTAATGTCGTTGATATTACTAACTATGTATTGTTGGAATGGGGACAACCACTCCACGCCTTTGACCAAGACCGTTTACAAGCTGTTGCTGGTAATGGCAATTTAACTATTGGTGTACGTTTTGCCAATCAAGGAGAATCGCTGAAAACCTTGGATGGGCAAACTCGCAACCTCGCCACCCAAAATTTGTTAATCACCGCTAACGATAAACCTGTGGCTTTAGCGGGGGTGATGGGTGGAGAAGAAACGGAAGTTGATGAAGGTTCGCAAAATTTAGTTTTAGAAGCAGCTTTGTTTGATTCCGTAGCTATTCGCCGTTCCTCTCGTGGGGTGGGGTTACGCAGTGAAGCATCTGGGAGATACGAACGGGGCGTAAACCGGGCAGAATTGGAAGTTGCTTGTCGTCGTGCTTTAGCTTTAATTAGTGAATTGGCTGGCGGTGTCATTGTACATCAAGAAGTTGTTGATACTCGTCCCGACCCTGCGACCTGGAGTCGTTCGATTTCTCTGCGTTTAGATAGAGTGAATGAAATACTAGGGCCTACTGATTTAGGCGAAGACACAGGGGAATTACAAGCAAGCGATGTTGTCAGGATTTTAACCGCCCTGGGATGTCAGCTGACACCAACAGATGAACGTAGTTGGAATGTGGCGGTTCCACCTTATCGTTACCGTGACTTAGAACGGGAAATTGATTTAATTGAAGAAATTGCTCGGCTCTACGGCTATGATAATTTCTGCGACACCTTGCCGGAAAAAGCCCAAGCTGGCTATTTACCCATAGACCAGGAGTTGTTGCGGAAATTGCGGGCGACTTTACGGGCGGAAGGGTTGACGGAATTAGTGCAGTATTCCTTGGTTAAACCAGGGGAAGACCGCCAGATAGTTTTAAGTAACCCCTTGTTTACCGAATATTCGGCGTTACGTACTGATTTAATGGCTGGATTGATTGATGCTTTTCAATACAATTTAGAACAAGGTAACGGTTCTCTCAACGGTTTTGAAATTGGGCGAATTTTCCAACAAGAAGAAGACGGTCTGCACGAAGCTGATGCGATCGCTGGTATCTTAGGAGGAGACAGCAGCCTCGGCAAATGGTCAAAAGGTGGACGCGAACAGCCAATAACTTGGTTTGAAGCCAAAGGCATTCTCGAAAGCGTCTTTCAACAATTGGGTATCCAAGTAGAATATCAACCAGATTGTCGTGATGAGCGTTTACATCCCGGACGCACCGCTTCTTTGTGGATAGGTGGAAACCGCCTGGGTGTATTTGGTCAACTGCATCCCCAACTGCGGCGAGAAAAAGATTTACCCGATTCTGTATATCTATTTCAGTTAGATTTAGATGTGCTGTTGGATGCCTTAGATCAAGATGAGATTTTGATTCCCACATTCAAGTCTTATTCTACATACCCAGCCAGCGATCGCGACATCGCCTTTTTCGCCCCAGTGAAAATTTCCGTAGGAGAACTGGAAAAAGCGATTAACAAAGCTGGTAAAGGTTTACTGGAATCTGTGGAAATCTTCGATGAATATCGTGGCGAAAACGTCCCCCAAGGACAACGCAGTTTAGCGTTTCGTCTAGTATATCGGGCAAGCGATCGTACCCTCACCGATGCCGAAGTCGAACCTGTACACAACAAAGTTCGGGAAGCCTTGGTAGAAAAATTCGGCGTTAACCTCAGAAGCTAATAATTTAGTAGTGATGAGTCAAGTAAACGACAGAATTCATATCCCGCAAGGAACTTTAGTTCCTTGCTCATAGCAAAAGTCATCTAAAGATGACTAAAATATACCCAAAATTTTGTAGTCTACTTGAGTAGACTTGAGCTATTAGCCTTGAACTTGAGTTCGAGGCGGGTGACGAAGCCAAGCATTAAGCTTTCTAGCTTAAGTTGACACCAATAGTCATAAATTGACTCATCACTCATTTAGGTCATTCGTCCTTTATCAATACAAATGACCAATGACCAATGACAACCTTGACAAGTATTTGGGTTTTGGCGAGGGTTCAGGGGTATAAGGGTGTACTGATTCAAAATCATTACACCCCAAACCCTTTCACCCTTTCACCCAATCTCTACAGATAATCTTTGTGCGTAAGTCCTGTAATTTTGACCCGTTTTAGCTTAATATTCATTGTGAAATTTGGATTTTTAATTGATTAACTATGCCCAAATATGTACTCTGGGGAACTTACTGCGACGACGTTTTAGAAAAACGCGCTCCTTACCGTCAAGCACATTTAGATGGTTTAGCCAAGCAAAAAGAATCTGGTGTGTTAATTACCATCGGCCCCACCAAAGATATCACCAAGGTTTTTGGCATTTATGAAGCTGAAGACGAAGCCACTGTCCGCCAATTAATTGAAAATGACCCTTATTGGCAAAACGGTATTTGGACGGAATACTCTATCACAGAATGGATTCAAGCTATATAACTAGGTCGTTGACAAATAAATTGAACTATTCAAGGGAACAGGAAAAAGAGAGTAGCGGAATGACACGGCTAAGATAATGCAACAGAGTTTGGATAAAATTAACCGCAGATAAACGCAGATGGACGCGGATAGAATTTTGGTTATTGCCCAAATTTAGCTGTGTCAGTCCACTAACTTTTTTCCAAATCAAATATGAGTCCTAGATGTTTGTCCAATTTGTTTACTCAACAAGACTCCTAACTCCCTTGTCCACCTTGTCTCCCTTGTCCCTAAATCATGGGATATTTTTTAATTAGAAATCCCGGAAATTTAGTCAGAAAATTTGCCATACATATTTATTTCTTGCTGTCAATGTGGCAGTTTATTTATTGTCCACTACCGCCAGACAACCGATTTTTCCCCAAGTAAAACAGTTGTGAAAACCGAACTGTGTAAACCAAAATCGCGCCTGCATGACACTATTTGGCTGCCTGATTTGAAAGTTGCAATTCCTAACTTTTAGTAGATGTCATGATATTTGTGTGTATGTGATTATCAATAATGTCTTGAACAGAGATAATATGGCTGTTGTCTAGAATAAAAAGGGTTAGCGATCGCACTTAATATTTAGTTGTTCGCCAATCGTTTGATTTTTTAAGAGGGTACTACCCATGCAAAACATCCTAAAACGTGCATTCTTACCTAGTTTGATGGCGGTTAGTTTAACCAGTGTGAGTTTAATTCCCACTCAATCGGCTAGTGCAGATGATAGAGTCTTAAATAACGCTGCAATTGGTGCTGGTGCAAGTGCCGTAACCGGAGCTTTAACAGGTTGTGGTTCTTTCTTAAATAATGCCTTGACAGGTGCTGCGGCTGGTGCAGCTGTTAATGGTGCCAACGGTCTGAGAACCAGAAGTGACAGAAGAGTTAACGGACGTAACATCGTTCGAGATGTTGGTGTAGGCGCAGGCGCTGGTGTAGTAGCTGGTGCCGTTACTGGTGGTTGTCGAAATACGTTGAAAAATGGTCTTAATGGTGCAGCTGCTGGTGCAGCTGTGCATTTGCTAGACCGCAGACCTGCTAAGGTCAGAAGAAGATAATTTATGATGGATAATTCGTAATTCCATCGTTCAACACGGATTATCCATTGTGGATTATGTCTATGTAAACAGTCTCAAAAATAAATAGCTAATTTTTAGGGGTGCTAACAACTGCACCCCTAATTTATTGCTTCAGTGCTTTCTATTTTTTGTTATATGACAACATGGTTTACCCAGGGCGAGAATATTATTGATTAACGAACAAATCCAAAAACAGAAAGCGCAAAGAGAGGAGAGAAATACTTAACTGAATCGTATTACAGCAAATTTGATGTTTATGAGGCAATACAGTTCAGTTAAGGCAAAAACTTAGACTGGTGGAGTAACGGAAGCCAACATTCACGCATACTTTGTTGGGTTACGCTATCGCTACACCCAACCTACTATTCTCTTCAGTTTTTTTTACGCCTTTACACTTACTCATTACTCATTACTCACTACTTATTACTCATGGTGTACCTCACTTACTTCAACGGTGCTGTATGTTATGTATGATTAATATTTGATTTGGGAAAAATATCCTGTCTTTGAGTTTATTTTTAGTAACAGTATTTCAGGACAGTTAAGACATTTAAGAACATCAATTAAAAGCATATTAGACAGTTAAGACATTTAAGACAGTTAAGGGAATTAAAGAATATTAAAATTGTAAATATAACTCAATTCTGCACAAAAAAATACCAAATTATAGTAATATATATTCAATCAAAGAATTATTATTACAGATATTAATTTAATTATTAAAGTCAATCTCGGTCTTCGGGTGAAGATGCTTGCTGTAATATGAAATACCAAGTTGGTGGTAGTCTCCCTAGTGATGATCCAAGCTATGTGATTCGGAAAGCAGATGAACAGCTTTATAGCAGCTTAAAAGCTGGTAACTTCTGTTATGTGTTAAATTCCCGCCAAATGGGAAAATCATCTTTATTACATCGTACAAGTTATCATCTTACACAAGAAGGTTACAGTTGTGTTTACTTGGATGTAACGCGCTTGGGCAGTGAAGATACAACAGCAGCACAATGGTATAAAGGAATTGTTCTAAGTCTTTTTTATAACTTAAATTACCAAGATAGATTGAATTTTAAAACTTGGTGGGAAACACAAAGTGGTCTTTCACCAGTTAAAAAGCTGCATCAATTCATCGAGGAAGTATTACTATCTACTACAGAAAATCAATCGATTTTGATTTTTATTGATGAAATTGATAGTTTATTAAGTTTAAGTTTTTCAGTAAATGATTTTTTTGCTTGGATTCGTCATTGTTATAATCAACGATCGCACGATCGCAAATATCAACGTTTAGGTTTTGCGTTGTTTGGGGTGGCTAGTCCGGCGGACTTAATTACCGATAAGCGCCGGACACCGTTTAATATCGGGCAAGCCATTGAATTAGATGGTTTTACCTTCAAAGAAGCTACACCGTTATTGCCAGGATTAGAAGGTGTAGTTAGTCAACCGTCAATGGTTTTACAAAAAATTCTGGAATGGACGAGTGGACAACCGTTTTTAACTCAAAAACTCTGTCAGTTAGTGGTGCAAATTGCCTCGGAAACTGCCAATGGCAAAATTGACTTACCTCAAGGTACAGAAGGGTATTGGGTAGAACAACTCGTTCAAAAGCAGATTATTCAACATTGGGAATCAAAAGACGAACCAGAACATCTTCGCACAATCCGCGATCGCCTGTTGTTTGATGAACAAAAAGCGGCACGGTTGTTAGGTCTTTATCAACAAGTATTGCAAGCCGAAGAACAAGTTAACTCTCCAGTAGCGTTGAATGATAGCCGCGAACAAACAGAATTATTACTATCTGGTTTAGTCAAACGACAAGATGGCCATCTCAAAATTAAAAACCCGATTTATCACGCTGTGTTTAATCAGCAATGGGTAACGCGACAGTTAGATAATTTGCGGCCTTACTCGCAAATTTTTAATGCTTGGGTGCTATCGGGTTATCAAGATGAGTCGCGGTTATTGCGGGGACAAGCACTCAAAGACGCTCAAAATTGGGCGCAAGGCAAAAGTTTGAGCGATTTGGACTATCAATTTTTTGTAGCCAGTCAAGAATGTGAACGGCGTGAGGTACAAACCGCCTTAGAAGCGGCACGGGTGAAGGAAATAGAAGCAAGGTTGGTGCAGGAAAAGAAAACAGCTTTATTACAGAGATACTTACTAATTGCAGTCTGTATTGGTTTATTTGTCTCTACTAGCTTGGGTATAGGCACTTTTATTTTGTACCGTCAGGCTAAACAAAGTGAAATGCAAGCCAAAAATAGCGAACTGCAAGCTTTAATCTCGGCTTCCGAGGGAATGTTTGCCTCAAATCGCCGCTTGGATGCACTGATAGCAGCCATCAAAGCCAAACAAAAATTAGGTAAACTCAGTTCCAACAACCCCAACATTGGGCAACAAGTTGACGCTGTATTAGAACAAGCGGTGTATGGTGCGGATGAATACAATCGTTTTTGGGGTCATACAGCAGCAGTTTTAGCCGTCGATGTCAGTCCTAATAGTTCTTTCATCGCCTCAGCCAGCGTCGATAAAACCGTTAAACTTTGGCGGCGTGATGGTCAAGCAGTCGCCACCCTCACAGGACACACAGCCACAGTGAGATGCGTCAAATTTAGTCCTGATGGTCAGATACTGGCCTCGGCGAGTGAAGATGGTACTGTCAAACTGTGGACAACAGCAGGCATTTTATTAAAAACACTCAAAGGTCATAATGCTTCCATTTGGGGAGTCGCCTTTAGTCCCGATGGTCAGATTATTGCTTCTGCTAGTTTTGACAGAACCATGAAACTCTGGAAGCGAGATGGTACCTTACTCAAAACTTTTTCTGGTGAACGAGTCGGGTTTTGGGGAGTCGCCTTTAGTCCCGATGGTCAACTTGTAGCAGCCAGCAGCATAGATGGGATCGTCAAAATTTGGAAACGAGAAGGTGCAGACTGGCAAAACGCCAAACTGCTGCAAACTCTCAAAGGTCATAGTACTTGGGTAATTGCTGTAGCTTTCAGTCCTGACAGTCAAATGATTGCTTCTGCTAGTGAAGATAAAACAGTCAAACTGTGGCGACGCAACTCTGAAGATCATACCTATCGCTTAGATAAAACTCTGCAAGGTCATAGTGCAGGTGTTTGGGGAGTAGCATTTAGTCCTGATGGCCAGACTATTGCTTCTGCTAGTCTCGACAAAACAATGAAACTTTGGAGTATTGATGGTACAGAACTCCGTACCCTTAAAGGTCACATCGCTTCTGTTTGGGGAGTAAGTTTTAGTCCTGATGGTAGTTTTATTGCTTCGGCGGGTGCAGAAAATGTTGTCAGACTTTGGCAGAGTGAAAACCCTTTTCAAAAGTCAGTTATTGCCCATAAATCGGGAATTTGGTCATTAAATATCACTTCAGATAGTACCCTCATTGGGACGACTGGTCACGAAAACACCGCTAAACTGTGGAGTCGCCAAGGTAAATTGCTGCAAACTTTTACCGAGTCTAGAGGGGCAATTTTTGATATTTCCTTTAGTCGTGATGGTAAGTTAATAGCTCTGCGTACCTATAACGATAAAATCAAACTCCAACAACAAGACGGCAAGTTAATTGCCACTTATCAAGACCCTCTCGGTAAACTTTTATCAGCTATGTTGAGTCCCGACGGTCAAGCGATCGCTATGTCGAATGTTGATAAAATAGCCCAAATATGGCAGCGTAATCAGCCTCAACCGCAGATTCTCAAAGGACATCAAGCAGAAGTTTGGCAAGTCGCCTTTAGTCCCGACGGTAAAATGGTGGTGTCTGTTAGTGGTGATGGTACTGCTAAATTATGGACATTAGATGGCAAATTACTCACAACCTTAGTCGGACATACAGCCTCAGTTTGGCACGCTGCTTTTAGTCCCGACGGTAAAATGGTGGCAACTGGTAGTGGTGATAATACTGTGAAATTGTGGACAATTGACGGTAAGTTACTGCAAACATTCACAGGTCACACAGCAGCAATTTGGGGAGTTGCCTTTACTCCCGATAGCAAAATTTTAGCGTCGGGGAGTATTGATGCCACAATTAAACTTTGGCAATTGGATGGTACAGAAATCACAACTTTGAGAGGACATACCGCAGGTATTCGCAAAATCGCCATCAGCCGCGATGGCAGTTTTTTAGCTTCTGGTGGTGATGATAATACCCTGATTTTATGGGATTTACCGCGCATTCTCCAATTAAATGCCCTGAGTTATGGTTGCTCGCTGGTGCAGGATTATTTGCAAACTAACACAAAATTAGAATCGAGCGATCGCTCTTTGTGTCAAAGTTAGGGAGTTGGAATCTGTAACCTGTCACCTGCTATGGATAGAAAATAACTCCTTCACAAGACAAATGAAGGAGTTAAAGTGCTGTTTCGGTGATACTTTCAGGAGACTTGACTAACAAAACTTATACCAATTTGAAAAAAGAATGCGACAAATGGAAATCAGGAAAGTCTTACTGGAGATATAGCGGTTCTTACTTGCTTGTAATACAGTTGGAACCCCACCCCGCATTTGCTGACGCAAACGCTCCCCTCCCCGCTTGCGGAGAGAAGTTGCGTGCGGGGGTTCCCCCCGTTGAGCAAACTTCGGGGGAGGGGTTGGGGGTGGGGTTGAAATGTACCTCATCCAACCGAGAACCGCTTGCGAATTGCGAATTGGTATTAGCTATTTTCTGCATGGAGGGCATTTAAAGCTAGTTCTGCTGGATGAAGTGCGCCGTTACCTGTTTTAGCTGGTTCTAATCTGCGGAGTACAATCATTCCACGAGAGCGATTTGACGAGGAATCTTTATCTACGCAAGCAGTGTACATCCGTTGAATTGGACATTTCCAAAATCTTGTATATCGCTTGGGATTGGTATCTGCAATGGTGACTTCTTGAGTTTGGGGATCATAATCTGCTAGTAAAGAGAAGTGACCACCTTCTAAACTGGGATTTTCATGAGCAATCCGAGTGTTGAAGTTGAGAATATGGACATCATTTTCATTACAAACAGCAGTTTCAACTTCGCGGATGAATGCTTCGAGTGTCAAACTCGGCTTATCAAAATGATCCATCTGAATTGATAAAGGTAATCCTTTTCTTTCTATATAGATTTTGCAGGTGTCGTAGGTTTCGGCTAAAGTCATGCCATCATCTAAAACTGAGGCGATAGGCAGTTGGGTGGCGTAGAAAATTTCATCGACAGTTGTTAAATATCCTAATGCAGTCAAAGCGTATGCGATCGCAGTTACATTACAACAATAAATAGGTTGTTGAAATTGATGCAGTTGAATTATCTCTAAGTCTCTTTTAGAAATCTGACCTATATTATCGATATCCATTTTTCGGACTCCTTATAAATATATTTATGGAAAATTTTATTTTTAATTTATATTTAATTTAGGGTTTTTATGCTTGATAATTTTAGTTTTTACGTTGATATATTCTCTATGTATTTGCGAAAACATTCAAGGAAATTTAAGACATTTAAGAAATTAAATTGAGACAGTTAAGACATTTAAGAAAAATTAGGTGTGACTAATGTATCAGCTAGTTCAGCAAAATACTGAATAATGGCATTATTAAGTGGTCAGATACCCGACTTCTTGAAGAAGTCGGGTATCTCGTCAACCTGTCGTCAGAGAGAAGTCAAGATTATCTGGGAATGATAGGAATATTTTGGTATGTTAGCGATCGCTGCTTAAAATTTAACTTTTATGAATCGTTCCGCCTGCCTCATTTTCAATCCAGTAGCGGGTCAAGGCAACCCAGAACAAGAACTGATTGAGATTCGCGCATTATTAGAACCAACTATTGATTTAGATATTCATTTCACAACTGAAGAAGTCAACGCTGATCAATTGGCTTATAACGCAGTTCAGCGCGGAGTGGATGAAATTATCGCCTCTGGTGGTGATGGTACACTTTCAGCAGCAGCAGCCGCAGTCATTAATACGAATATTCCCTTTGGCATTATTTCACGGGGAACCGCCAACGCCTTTGCCAATGCTTTAGGTATTCCCGACACCATTGATGCAGCTTGTCAAACAATTTTACAAGGGGCAACTCGCAATGTAGATGTAGCTTATTGCAACGATCGCCCATTAATCTTACTCGCTGGTGTGGGCTTTGAGGCGGAAACGGTAGAAAAAGCTAACAGAGAAGCAAAAAACCGCTTTGGAATTATTGCTTACATCTTGGCGGGACTCCAACAATTACGGGAATTACAGAGTTTTGATGTCGAAATTGAAACCGACGAGAAAATCATTAAAACCACAGCCGCCGCCGTAACAGTAGCTAACGCTGCGCCGCCGACATCAGTTTTGGCACAAGGGCCTGGTGGAATTATTTATGATGATGGATTACTCGATGTCACAATTGTAGCTCCCGTCAATAAAGCCGGGGCGATCGCAGCCACATATCATTTATTTCAAAGTGCTTCTTCGGGGAATGCAGTCGAACGAGATGATATTGGCTATCTCCGCGCCAAACAATTTAAAATCACCACAGAACCACCACAAAAAGTTGTCATAGATGGGGAGATAGTTGGTACAACACCAATAGAAGTCAAATGTGTTCCAGCAGGTTTGCGGGTGTTTGTCCCCACAGTAGAAGCAGTTGAACCTGCGGAAAAACTTGAGGGACTGCCAAATTTAGTCATTGAGTTGAAAAATCCCCCACCCAGCGAAGAAGAAACGGGAAGTTAAACCTGGATTTCTCTCTTGTGAGAAATCCAGGGGTGTGGGAAGGGTGGGAGGTGTGGGAGGTGTGGGAGGTGTGGGAGGATGGTGAAGAAATCTTTCCCCCCACACTCCCCACTCTCTACACTCCCCACTCCCCACACTCCCCAAATTCGACACCCTTACACCCAATCTCAACGAATATCCTTTGTGCGTCAGTCTTGTAGGAGTAAAATGTTTTGAAGCTTGTTTCTGATCCAGCGATCGCCAAAAAAATTCAGAAGATGAACCAGCGTGTTCGCTGGCAAGATGCGTTAATTCAACGGCGCGGTATTGACCAAACTCAGTTAATGCTAGAAGATGGTCAAGCCGATAATCCTGAATTTTCGTTTTTGGTAGTCGGAGATAGCGGTTCAGGGAGACATGGTGGACAAAACCCCCAAAGGCGAGTAGCGGAACTCACATTACCTCATCTTGATGACTGTCGCTTTATGCTGCATACGGGGGATGTGATTTATTTAGCTAGAACAGCAAGAAGCCTCACACCTACCCGGAGGGAGGTGTTGAGATGAATTGCGAGTGAGTTGACGACAGTTCTCCGACCAATGCGACAGCGAGGAAGGAGAACATGGAGGAAACGAGCAAAATATTTTATTTCGGGTCAGGTAATGTATCAATTAATTCTTCAATAACCTGAGTTACCGTTTTATCTTTATTTGCAGCATACTGCCTGACTTTGTTTAACCTGCGGTCGCTTAATCTAACGTGTAAATCTTTTTTTGGCATTTGTGTACACAACGCGAACATATTTATGTTATCATATTCATAACGCAATGTAATAAACAAATTATGCTTCTGGGTAGACGCATCACCTCGCTGTTTTTGAGTTTCGATGTACCGCTTCACTGCTTCTTCCGAGACTCCATCAACAGATGAGTAAAACGTGCCATCACTCCACATCCCAGAACCCCAAAAACGACTTTAACTCAGACTATTTAGGAGATCCAGAGGAGCAACCAGAAGAAATAGTAATTGCGTTGAATGCGAAAAGTTGGCAAGCGGCACAAAGAGAATGTGCTTGGCATCTCTATGGACAAAAGTTCAAAGTCTTTCAAAAGAAAGGTCGTTGGTATTGTACAAACAAGGTGGACTAAAATGAACCAGTTTCTAAAAGATTTTTACGCGGAAAACAAACCTAGAACTCTTTGTATTTTGCAAGCTTTACCAGGATTTTCTGATGAAAATATTTTGCCAACTATGCCGATGATGAACTCGCCAGAGCATAGTTTGAAATTCCTTAAGGAGCATCATCAAAAAACTCGTTCATTAAATTCAGAAATTGCTGATTGGGAGTTGGTTGATACCGAAATTTATCAACAAGAAAACTCTCTTTACGAAGCTGTAATTATCGCTTACTACAAGCCAGTAGAATCTGCATGAAACGCACTGTTAGCATCCCAGTTGATTTACCGTCAGAAAGGTTTTTACCTTTAATGAATCAGTGTGCAGAAATATTTAATGCACATATTGACTATGCTCTTGCTAACAGTACCTATAACAAAAATAAGGCACACAAGGAACTGTATCACCTGTTAAGGGTTCAGTTTCCAAGTGTGCCTTCTGCGTTGTTACAAACAGTTCGAGACAGCGCACTTGAGGCAATCAAAGCCACAAAATTTAAAAGCATTCCCAAGAAAAAACCAACATCAGGGCTAAGGTACGATAAGCGCACAATGACACTAAGAGGGAAGCAATTAACTCTTAGTTGTATTGGCAAGCGAGTCGCTTTAATTCTTGATGTTCCTAAATATTTTCAAGAAGTGTTTGAAACTTGGGATTTTTGTGGAGCAACTGTCACTTACACCAAGAACACTAAGCAATTCTGGGTGAGATTGGTTTTTGAGATAGAAGATCCGCAACATATAGAAGGACAAATTCAAGGAATTGACCGAGGTTTGTATCACCAAGCTGTTACCAGCGATGGTCAATTCTTCAGTTCTTCTAAGATTAGAAAAGTACAAAGACGTTACTTATACAATCGTCGTCAACTCCAGCAAAAAGGCACTCGTAGTGCCAAACGTCGTTTAAAAGCGATGTCTGGACGTGAGAAGCGGTTCATGCGGGATACGAATCATTGTGTGAGTAAAAAGTTAGCCAATCAACCAGGAATAGCGGTTTTTGTACTAGAGGACTTGTCCAGTATTCGCACACAGCGACGGGGCAAGAAAATGAATAAATGGTTGGGCAGTTGGACTTTTTACCAACAAGAACAATTTCTGACTTACAAAGCAGAAGCATTGGGTAAACGAGTAGTTCACCAAGATCCTCGTTACACATCTCAGAAGTGCAATATTTGTAAGCACATTCGCAGGACAAACCGCCACAAGTCCAAATTCCATTGCAAAAACTGTGGGCATCGGACACACGCGGATCTGAATGCTGCTAAGAATGTCAGGGATGACTATATTCTCTCCTCTACCCAAGGGACAGAGGAGCAGGCATCAGTCAATATGCCGGATGTTTCGACCGATTCTTTCGGTCAGTTACAAGCCCCATCCCCTTGTGGGTGGGGCGTTTGACGGGTTACGCAAATATGATAAATCAAAAGTAAAAAAGATTTCGGAGCAGTAATAGAAAATATGCAAAATCAAGAATTAGATGTCAATAAGTATGTTGAGCAAGCTGCTTTGTTATTAGATTTGCCAATCAAGGATGAATATTATGAGGGGGTGGTAGCAAATTTTGCCAGAGTTCAAGCGATCGCTCAACTAGTCAATTCATTTCCTCTACCCCCAGAAATTGAAGCTGCACCAGTATTTGAACCATAGTGAATCATCATCTCTTTGATGTCTCACGTAAATGCACTGAGTTTTGCTAATAACTAGCAAGACTAAGATATTAGCCGATAATGCCATTGGAAAAAGGCTATGACAAATTTCAATGCTGCTAGTTCTTTGAAATCTGCGGCTATCGGCAAATTTTTGGTGCGGGTGCTGTGGGTAGTGGTGGGAGTTGGGATTGTTTCGACGTTGTTCTCGTTGTTAGCTGTCATCGCGCAGCCAGTTTATCAAGTAGTGGCGAGTTTAGATGGAGTAGTATCAATAGTTGCGTTGCTGACGAGTATCGCTTCAATTATTATTTTTTTGATTTGGCTACATCGTATCCATACAGATTTAAAAAATCTCTTTCAAGAATATCCGATTAGCCCAGGGGGTGCGATCGCTAGATTTCTAATTCCTATCTACAGTCTTTGGGGTATAAATAACACTTTATCCACCTTTGCGGACAAATTTAAACCAGAAGGTGGCGATTTAACCAGTGCTGGTGAACAAGTGCGATCGTTAATAGCGCCCCTTTATGGTTTTATGATAGGCTCAAGGGCAGTCAATCGCATTGTTTTTGACGCTTATAAACATCCTGAAGATAAATTTCTGCCTGTGTGGCTGTTGTTATCTTGCTTCTTAGATTTAGGTTTTACCGTTGTTTTATTGCAACTCATCAAAACTATGCGAACTGCTGTGACTCAAAAAGCTAAACGCACTGTTGCCTAACTGATGAATTTAGATTTTGCTGATGCCCTATCAATAGCGGCGGCTGTATGCAGTGGTCAAGTGAGTGCAGTTGCAGTTACTCAAGCTGCACTCACAAAAATTGCCACTATAGACCACAAAATTAACAGTTTTACCACTGTCACCACAGAAACAGCCTTAGCAGATGCAGCCAAAATTGATCAAGAAATCGCCCAAGGTAATCATCCAGGTTTACTAGCTGGTGTACCTTTTGCTGTGAAAAATCTGTTTGATATTGCTGGTATCACCACTCTAGCTGGTGCAGAAATTAACGCCGAAAATCCCCCAGCGACCCAAGATGCAACCGCAGTTGCCAAGTTGAAACAAGCTGGTGCTGTGCTGGTTGGTGCTTTAAATATGGATGAGTACGCCTATGGATTTGTTACGGAAAACTTTCATTATGGCGCTACTCATAACCCTCATGATTTACAACGCATTGCAGGTGGTTCTTCTGGTGGTTCGGCGGCGGCGGTGGCGGCTGGCTTAGTTCCCTTCACCCTCGGTTCTGATACTAATGGTTCTATTCGTGTACCTGCGGCTTTATGTGGGGTGTTTGGTTTTAAGCCAACTTACGGACGGTTATCACGGGCTGGTGTAGCTTTATTTTCGAGTAGTTTTGACCATATTGGCAGTTTTGCCCGTTCGGTAAGGGATACGGCGGCGATTTTTGATGTGTTGCAAGGAAAAGATGAACGTGATCCGATTTCTAGTCAACGTCCGCCAGAGTTATGTTTACCCCAACTCCATCAAGATATTTCTCATCTGCGAATTGCCATAGCCGATGATTATTTTATTCAAGGTGCCACCCCAGAAGCATTAGCCGCAGTTCACAAAGTTGCAGAGGCGTTGGGAGTAACTCAATCTGTCACCATACCCGAAGCTAAACGCGCCCGTGCAGCAGCTTTTGTGATTACCGCCAGTGAAGGCGCAAATCTGCATTTAGATCAATTGCGATCGCGCCCCCAAGATTTTGACCCTGCAACCCGCGATCGCTTTTTGGCTGGGGCTTTAATTCCTAGTAATTGGTACATACAAGCCCAACGATTTCGCCGTTGGTATAGAGATCAAGTCCGCGCCGTCTTTCAAAATGTCGATATTATTCTCGCCCCCACCACACCAATTTCCGCACCATTTATCGGTCAGCAAACCATGATTTTAAATGGTGAGGAAATTTTAGTGCGCCCACATTTAGGATTATTTACCCAACCCTTATCTTTTATTGGCTTACCTGTTTTATCAGTGCCAATTCACCATCCCAATGCTTTACCTTTAGGTGTGCAGATGATCGCCGCCCCCTACAATGAAGCATTAATCTTGCAAGTCGCCGCCGCCTTACCCGAATTTCTCACGCATGGGTAGGGAGTGTGGGAAGTGTGGGAAGTGTGGGGGGTGTGGGGAGTGTGGGGAGTGTGGGGAGTGTGGGAAGTGTGGGGGGTGTGGGAAGTGTGGGGAGTGTGGGGAGTGTGGGGGGTGTGGGGAGTGTGGGAAGTGTGGGAAGTGTGGGAGGGATGGAAGGGGTAATTTCTGCACCAATAAGTCAAATGAGTATTAAGTAAATTTCTCACTCATTACTCATTACTCATTACTCATTACTTTTTTCAATCAGTCGCTGTACCTTATAAACATCGAATCTACTGTCATTACGAATTAAGAATTGGTATGATTCCATCCTTGCATTTCCACCAATTCTATACATAGTTCATTAATTTGTTCCAAATCAGGTTTCGCAGGTAAAGTTGATTTTTCATACACATCTTCCATTTGTGCTACTAAATCTTCTGCCATTTGCATCACCTGTTCATAACTGTATTCACCCTTGAGAATTGCTTTTAAATCATCAACATCTCCAGCCATTCTTCTATCAACAATTACTTCTCCTCGCTGCAATATTTCTAAGCCACTGCGAAGTAATCTAATGCAGTGCATTCCATGTTTCAAGTCAAATCCAGACTGTCTTTCCATTTCGGCTCTCGCTGGATTGCGATTTTTTTGCCAAGATAAATATGCTTTCCATTCTCGCACAGCAATTTGATAGCTTTGGCTTTTTTGCAGCAGTCTAATAAAGTCTTTTCGACCATAAGTTAAATGTTCGGTATATTCTAAAGCTTCATTAGGTAAAGCATATTGTTTGAGTACACCTTTAAAATCAATATCTGCTGTTAATAATTTATATAATTGCTCGGCTTCTTCTAAAAATTCAATTCGCCCTCTAATTAATAAGTAAAGATACTCCAAAAAAGCATTTAGCTCATCTTTACTGAGTGGCTCTTCATTTTCTATCCCATAATCAGCAGGTAACGGTTGCTTTTGGGGTGGATTTAATAACCATTTGCGATGGGTTTCCATCTTTTTGATTTGAGCAAAAGCATAACCTGTATAAGTATGCCTAACTTTCTTCGTTAAAAATAAATTTCTATGTTTAATTAAATATTGACCAACTTCAGTTAACACCGGATATTTATGTAACCACAGCAATTCCAAAACATTGGGATTTGCCCCTGCTAATAATTGCAGGATTTTTCTTAATTCATAAATAACTGTATCTTTATTGCCATCAATAAACGGAAATATCCCTGGTTCATCCCAACCAGTATCTTTTTGTTCGATACTGTCAAATCCCAAATAATATCTTTTAGGCGCAATAAACACGCCCCGAAAATCCAAATCTGAGTCAGGACGATTTAACCCATAACCGTGACTACCAGCTAAACCAATCAAAATGGTTCTTTGTTCGACTTCTATTCTTTTCATACCAGATGATTAAAATAGCGATCGTAACTCATCTAGTAGGCGACAGGTTACAGCGTTAATTGTTATTTGCTTTAAGAACCGAAACCCCAAATTACCTACACAGCTTTAGAAAGCTACTTTTTTTACCCGATTTACTGAACAAGTGCTAAAATCCTCAGATGGACAGTTAGGATATCCCAATGCCAGTTGTAGCTAACGCAATCAAATTTGGTACAGATGGCTGGCGGGGTGTGATTGGTGAAGAGTTCACCTTTGAACGCCTTGCCTTGGTAGCGCCAGTAGCCGCGAAAGTCTTATATGATACTTATTACTCGACAGTCGGTAGCCGAACTATTATCGTCGGTTACGATCGCCGTTTTATGGCGGAAGACTTCGCCCGTGCTGTTGCTGATGCTGTTACCGCCGTCGGATTTGATGTTTTGCTGAGTGAATCATTTGCCCCAACACCGGCTTTTAGCTGGGCTGCTAAAGAACTCAATGCTTTGGGAGCGTTAGTGATTACAGCTAGTCATAATCCTGGTGCATATTTAGGGTTAAAAGTCAAAGGATATTTTGGTGGTTCGGTCTCACCAGAAGTTACAAAAGATATAGAAGCATTGTTAACTCAGGGAGTCCCCAAGGCGACTACTCCGGGAAAATTAGGGAAGTTTGACCCCTGGCCTAGTTACACCACAGGGCTAGAAGGTAAAGTTGAGATTGCCAAAATTCGAGAAGCGATCGCCTCTGGTAAACTAACGGTATTCGCAGATGTGATGCACGGTGCAGCAGCTGGCGGACTGGCAAGATTATTGGGTGATCAGGTCAAAGAACTCAATAGCAACCGTGACCCGTTATTTGGTGGTGGTGCGCCGGAACCATTACCGAAATATCTTTCTCAGTTATTTGAAGTCATCAAAACTCACCACGAAACAAATCAATCTGGTTTAACAGTTGGTTTAGTATTTGATGGAGATTGCGATCGCATTGCGGCGGTAGACCAAGAAGCTAATTTCTTAAGTTCGCAAATTTTAATCCCGATATTAATTGACCACTTAACGCGGCGACGTGGTTTCACCGGGGAAATTATCAAAACTGTCAGTGGTTCTGACTTGATTCCCCGTGTCGCAGCACTGCACAATCTGTCATTGTTTGAAACACCAGTCGGTTACAAATACATCGCCGACAGAATGTTAGTTTCACAAGTACTCTTAGGTGGGGAAGAATCTGGTGGGATTGGTTATGGTAGCCACATTCCCGAACGAGACGCGCTACTTTCAGCATTGTATGTCCTAGAAGCAATTGTCGAATCTGGGCGCGATTTGAGTGAATATTATTCTGACTTGCAACAACAAACAGGGTTTAATTCGGCTTACGATCGCATCGATTTACCCTTAGCTAGTATGGAAGTGCGATCGCGTCTTTTGCAACAACTCCAAACCCAACCCTTAACAGAAATTGCTGGAAAAGCAGTCATTGATTGTCAAACAATCGACGGTTACAAATTTCGCCTCGCTGACCACAGTTGGTTAATGATTCGCTTTAGCGGAACTGAACCAGTTTTGCGCCTCTACTGCGAAGCCTCAACCATCGAGGAAGTACATAAAACCCTTGATTGGGCGAGACAGTGGGCAGAATAATATCAGTGAACAGTTATCAGTTGTCAGTTATCACGTTTAATTGTTAACTGTTAACTGTTAACTGTTCGCTGAAAATATGACCAAATTACTCGTAGTTGCTACAAGCAATCCAGGTAAGTTAAAGGAAATGCAAGCTTACCTGATAGATTCTGGTTGGGAATTAACGCTGAAGCCAGAAGAATTAGAAGTTGAAGAAACAGGTGATACATTTGCGGCTAACGCTTGTTTAAAAGCCTCCGAAGTGGCCAAAGCTACAGGACAATGGGCGATCGCTGATGATTCTGGTTTGCAGGTAGATGCTTTGAATGGTGTACCGGGAGTATATTCGGCGCGTTATGGCAAAACCGACGCAGAGAGAATTTCGCGGTTATTAACAGAATTAGGTGATGAAAGTAACAGACAAGCACAATTTGTCTGTGTAGTAGCGATCGCCCGTCCAGATGGTGAGATAGCTGTACAATGCGAAGGTATTTGTCGTGGTGAAATACTTCATGCACCCCGTGGGGAGGGTGGTTTTGGCTATGATCCTGTATTTTATGTTCCCGAAAAACAGTTAACCTTTGCCCAAATGTCACCAGAGGAGAAAAAATCAGTTAGTCATCGTGGTCAAGCGTTTGCGGTGTTAATCCCACAACTGAGTACAATACTGAGTGCTGAGTAAAGTTTCGACTTTCTATTTTTATCGACTTAGCAATTACCATTTACAAATTACTATGGCTATAGCGATCGCACTCCATACAGACTCAATTAATACCTTAGATTTATCCCCCGCTTTAACGGTAATTGAACCACTGCTGCAAGAGGGAATTGCTGCTTATGAACAGCAATTAAGCTTTAACATCGACTACCCTCTAGATCCCGGCGACCCCCGCGAACTTTCCGAGGTTCCAGAGTTACGCCTGTGGTTTATTCGTTTAGATGCAAAATATCCTTGGATACCTTTTTTATTAGATTGGAAATCAGGAGAATTAGCTCGTTATACAGCTATGCTTGTACCACATCAATTCAGTAATAAAGAAGGCATTCAATATAATCCTGAAGCATTAGAAATATTTTTAATGCACAAAATCTTTGTTTTAAATGACTGGTTAAAACAACAAGCAATTCCCAGTTCATCCCGGCTAAAATCGATGGCGCAAATGCTGGGTTATGAATTAGATGACGGATTTTTTGAGATGTTTTAAATCATAGTTTACAGGCGAAATTTGATGTTCGCTTGTAAACATTACAATTCAATTTACGAGCATTGATCGGAGTCGAAATGCGTCCTCTAAATAATTGTGTCTACCTACTTATCTACCCGATAAAGATAAAATCGTTCACTATCTACCCAAGCTCTTTTAAAACTCTTGATAGGGAAAATATTTAAATCATCTTGATTGATATTAAGTTCTTTATTTAAAATCAATAAAATTCTGCTCTCAACGGCTTGACTCTGAAATAAAGCATGAATTTGTCTCAATATCTCCGGCTGGTCAACATCTTGACGACCTTGTTTAAATAAAGTGAAACTTCCCATCATTTGCCGTTCAGGATAGTATAATTGCCTATTTAGATAACCTGATAATGCAGCCATATTTACATCTCGACTGGCTACAATAAATTCATCATTTAACTGATTTTGTTGGATGTAATGAGCAGTTTCTCTGCTGGCAGAAAATGGGATAACTAAGTTTCTAGCAAAGCCGTAAACACCTCCAAATAATTGAGCAGACAGAATTAATGTAAAAACAATGTAATGCCATTTTTGCGCTAAATTAAATAATCTTGGTGTTGGAGACAATTTATTTTCCAACACCAGAGAATTTTGAAAATAACTCTCTAGCCATAAGGCTGCGATAAAAACTAAATAAAAATGTCCAAAGTGACGATGATGTCCGGCAAAGCGTAAATAAGTAAATGCCAGTAGGATAAAGTTACCTACTGCATACATAAACAGCACAACTGGTTTTTTAGAAAATTTTATCAAGTATAAAGTGAATATCAAAATACTTATACAAGCACAGATACTTAAATCTAGCAATCTTTTTTTGGGGATAATTAACAAATAACTAGCCAACAATCTGTTGATACTTTTCAACAAATTGAATATATCTAAATTGGTTGACCATCCGTTATTTAATCCGCCATGTAAATAACTATTGGCAGGCGGAGTAATAATATAAACTGATAATATTAAAGAAAATATAACTATTAAAAAACTTAAAATCAAATCATATTTTTTACTGGTTTCAAAATATTTTCTCCTCTGCTCACTATCAAAACAAAATTCAAATAGCAGTGTTAATGATAAAGCCAATGAAACGAGTAATCCATAAGCACTACTATTTGCTAATAAGCCTATTAAACTAGATAAATACAAATAAGTTTTTTTTCGAGATGGAAAGACAGCACAAAAAGCAAAAATAAATAGGAGACTAAAAGCATAGTTACGGGAAATTAGAAAATATTCATAAAAAGGAAAATAACCAAAAATAAATAGTAATTTATGTTTATTTTTAAAGGGACTATATAAGTAAAATATAAGAACCGCAGTAATTGTAATAGATAAGTGAAATAATTGCATAATTAAGGGATTGTCGGCAATTCTTCTCAAAAATGCTAGAGAAAAATACCACAAGACTGGATGCCCTTCATATTTAATATTGGCAATTAAATCTGTGAAAGATTCACTATCTCTCACAATCAACCAAGGGTTGAGTTCATCACGCCACATTGCATGATTGAGAATACCTATAAGACCTAGTATTGAAAAAATAACTACGCTCAACCAAGGATAGAGAGAAAATAGAGTTGAAATCCGATTAATGGCTGTTTTAGCTAACATTGCTTGGAAATTATTTTTTCAATTTATGTAGATGTTTATACAGGTTCTATAAGACACTGCACTCTATAAATATTGTAGAGACGTTGTATACAACGTCTCTACAATAACTGGCTACTATTACAATACTACTTATGAGTTTTATGCAGCTATTTCTTCTAGCGGGTGTAAATTTTGCTGAAACAGTTGAGTAATTTTCTCAGCAGGTGCAGGGATACCAAAGTAATATCCTTGACCTTCTTGACAGCCACATTTTTGTAAATACTCTAGCTGTTCTTGGGTTTCTACTCCTTCTGCGGTGATGTTTAACTGGAGACTTTTGGCTAAGGCAATAATGGCATCGGTGATAGCTGCACTCTCCGGGTTAGATATGACATCTTGTACAAATGAACGATCAATTTTGATCATATTTACAGGGAAACGGTTCAAGTAGTTTAAAGAAGAATAACCAGTACCGAAGTCATCTAAGGCTAACCATACGCCCAGTTCTCGTAATTGTTTGAGGGTTTTTACAGAACGTTGAATGTCACCCATTAAAGAGCTTTCCGTGACTTCTAATTCTAAGTAGGATGGTGGTAACTCTGTTTCTTGCAGGATTTGTTTGACAACCTCTACTAAGTTTGGTTCTTCAAACTGTCTGGCTGAAAGGTTGACTGACATCCGAATAGGTTCCATTCCAGCTAATTGCCAAGCCCGATTTTGAGCGCAGGCGGTACGTAATACCCATTCTCCAATTGAGATAATTAAACCGTTGTTTTCGGCAATGGGGATAAATTTGGCGGGAGAAATCAAACCATGTATGGGATGTTGCCAACGTACAAGTGCTTCTAGTGCGGTTACTTGTCTAGTATGCAAATCAATTAGGGGTTGATAGTAAACTACCATTTCTCTACGTTCTAATGCTCCCCGTAATTCATTTTCTAGTGTTAATCGCTCTTGCAACTGAGCGTTAATTTCTGGGGAATAGAAGCGATATTGACTGCGCCCTTGCTGTTTTGCTTGGTAAAGGGCGATGTGAGCCTGTTGTAATAATTGATCTACAGAATTACGATCGCCTACACTGTTGATTGTGATGCCAACGCTGGCGGTAATGTGAATTTGCTGCCCTTCGATGAGGAAAGGTTTGGAAACTGTATTTAAAAGTAACTGCGAGAGTTTGATGACATTCTCAAAGGAGAGTATATCAGTGTGGGCGATCGCAAATTCATCTTGGCTCAAATGGGATAGGATATCCGTTTGACTTATACAATTAGTTAAACGTTGGGCAACTGCTCTTAACAGCAAGTTGGATTTTTCATGCTCCAACCCATAACTCATACCTGCGAAATCGTCAATACCCAGCACCAGCAATGCTGCAAGCTGCTGCTGATTGTGCGATTGTGATATGTTCTGATACAGGCGATCGCAGAATAAATCCCGATTGGGTAATCCAGTTAAATTATCATAATTAGTAATTTGATGAATTAACTCATCTAACTTGTGCAGAGTTTGGGTAGTATCTGCCATTAATGTACCTGCCTCATCTACATATTCTGTAGGCAGTTCCGGTAATTTTTTAGTATGAAAATAATCTTGTAGTGCCGCCGAAGTTAAAATAACTGGAGCCAGAAGATATCGAAGTGCATATAGTGTTGCGGCTGTACCTGCAAGTGTAGAGAATAAAGCAATTAACAATACTTTTACTGCTATCTCCCAAGAATAGGAGTTAGATGTCACAAACCAGAATAGTAAAGTCAGCAATGGTACATGAGTCCCTAAAAAAGCTACCAGCATAATTTTTGCTGTATAGCTATTTTTCAACCAGCGAAATTTAGCTAGAGATGAGTATAGGTAAAGTTGGTGATTCAGTTTCATAGATGCTATTTGAGGGTAGATAGTTGGCAAATTAATTACTAAGTTTTTCTGGCAGAAAAATTGTAGGGATTTATTACCTTAATTTCCAGAAAAATGCAGTGATTCAAATTCATCTATTCAGTTTATAAAATGCTCTCTATAGTTTTTGTAAAGGTAAATCCATAACCTATTTCCGTACTAAAAAATGATTAGTAAAATTACTGTTTAATATATAAACACTTGATGAATTTTTAGGATTGAGTTAATTGAGTGGTATGGCAGTAATATTTTAGATATTTAACCTAATCTTCATATATTAGCCAGAGCATTTAATGTGATTCTGAAATGATGCCTATAAACCTCTAAAATCAAGGATTATTACCAACTATAAAAATATGACAACCAAATTTTATCTAATGGTTGATGAATGAAAATCACAAATTATATTTAATAGATATATGAGGCTAGTGATAAATGCAATGAATCTTATTTGAGAAAAGTGTATTGATTTACAGAACAAAATAATTTAAGAAAAGTTTAAATCCAACAGTCTAATTCTATGCTTTGATTGGCAATTAACGTCGTTATTATACTAGACCACCTAAGTATTAAGTGAATGAGCGCAAATAAAAAATGCTTTTTTCTTAACCAAATCATTAACTATCAATTTTACAGTCATCCGAATGGTGAATAAAACATATTTACTTAAAACTTCAGCAAAAAAAATCAAAAAACAGCCTGTAACCTAGATACACAAGCTGTTTTTAATCACTGTTTATGTTTGATTGAATTAGACATTCTAGGAAATTTAAAAAAGCATCTATCTGAAGATAGTTTTTGTGGATAATCAGATATGCTAAAAACAACGAGCTAACTGACTACAAGTTTTGTCGATTCAAAATCCAAGGTAAAAGTTTAGCAATATTTTTTGCATCATCAATACCACGATGATGAGTTCCTTGTAATTCTATATTGACGAGTTGCAATGCTTCTGCCATACCATATCGCTTGGATAAGCCTTGACTGTCACTAAACTGTTGTTTGAGATTGACGTGAGGATAAGCAATCGGAAAAGGAAGATTGTGAAACTTGCTATCTTGTTTAAACTGGTTGCGATCGTAATCTCCCCAAGAACCGAACACAGCATTGGAGTAATTAGATAACCATTTTTGCAGTATAGCGATCGCTTCGGGATATTCTGGCGCTTGTTCAACCTGTGTCTGAGTAATCGATGTTAATGATTTACAAAATTCAGTCAGTTTGGGATAACGCACTGGCTTGATAAAAGTTTGAAACTCATCGATAACTTTTAAAGTCTGCGCCTCAACCATCACGGCTCCAATTTCGATGATTTCCATCTCATGCCGTTTTATAGTTCCTTGATCACAACAAGTTGCTTCTAAATCAAGTACTAATAAGTAATCATACTGATTTAAGTTCATCATCACACCGCAAACTTTGAAAGAATATAGCAATCGTAAATGATTTGCAAATATCTCTGCCTTGCCTACCTTGTCTGCCTTGTCTACCTTGTCTCTTCTGTTCCCATATCAAATAGGAATGCTATATTTTTTCAGATCAATTTGGTGTTGCTACATATCTAACAGTATTTGGTCACATCTTCACCACATTCATCTGCCAGATACATCAAACATTTGAAACGCAGACTAACTACTTGTTCATAAAACGGATTTAACTTGCACAAAGGTGGAATGTGAAACAGTTTCCGCCCTAAAACTGATACAGTTCTTTCAAAGGGACAATGAGCAGGAATAAGTTTACACAAAATTCTAGCAAGTTGATCATTACGGATTTCTAAAACATCAAGCTGATGACGTAGCTGGGTTAAGAAGTTGCTCTTCTGTTGAAATTGATTGGATAAACCCATAGCGGAAATTTCCTTTAGTCCATTGTCACCCCTCTAAAGTTACAACGATATTTTGAGAAGAACATAGTATAACTACTAGATTATTTTGTGGATTTATAAAATTTGACTATTAATCTCGTAAAATTGCTGAGGAGGTAATCAAGGAAGTGAGTTAAAGCGCAAAACCGTGGGAAATAGCAGTCAGTATATATACATATATACAATAAAAATCCTAAATTATTGATTAGCATCTCTCCCTTGTCTTCCTTGTCTCCCTTATCTCCCTCATCTCTGATGTTCACATATCAAATATAATAATTTCAGCATTTACCAATTACCCCCCATTACAAATGGCAATACTTCAAATAATTGAACCAGAAGTGAAAGATTTGGGTGGGTTTATTGCCCGCCGTAGTTTGCCATATCCTCAGCGTCAAATGGTCGGGCCGTTTATTTTTTTTGATCATCTTGGCCCCTCTGTTTTGCCAGCTAACAAAGGTATTGATGTCCGTCCACATCCTCATATTAATTTAGCAACGCTGACTTACTTATTTGATGGTGCAATTATGCACCGTGATAGTTTAGGTGTGGTGCAAGAAATTCAACCGGGTGCAGTTAACTGGATGACGGCAGGAAAGGGAATTGTACATTCAGAGCGATCGCCTGACTTTGACCGCTTCAATGAAGTTACAATTCATGGTATTCAAACTTGGATTGCTTTACCTGTTGAGTACGAAGAAATTGACCCTTGGTTTGTTCACTATACTGCTGAAACTCTCCCTAGTTGGTCAGAAAATGGCGCTGTTATCAAACTAATTGCGGGAGAAGCTTCTGGTTATACCTCACCTGTAAAGGTGTTTTCTCCTATCCTTTATTTAGAAGTGGTACTTTCTGCCAATGCTAACTTTACTGTCCCGGCTGGTTATTCTGAAAGAGCAGTATACAGCGTTACTGAAGGGTTGAGTATTAATAATGAACCGCTAGAACCATATCGCCTCGCTATTCTAGAGCCAGATCATGAAGTCAAAGTTTCTGCTAATACTGCGGCTCGATGTATTGTGATTGGTGGTGAGCCGTTGGGTCAACGTTACAAATGGTGGAATTTTGTTTCTAGCCGACCAGAACGAATAGAACAAGCAAAAGCCGATTGGCGCGACAACAGTTTTGCTAGTGTGCCGAATGAAACAGAGTTTATTCCCCTACCAGAAGTGGTGACAGAGGCTAATCCTTTGTAGTCTTCTAAGAAAAATAGTGGGTGTAAAAGTATTATCCTTTGCTTCCCAAATCCCCGACTCTCTTTGGCAAGGGTGCAGGGGTATAGGGGAGCCACTGGCGTGAGCGGGTTTCCCGACTTGAGCCAAGTGGCGTGTGTATGTATCTAAAACCCTTACACCACACACCCTTACACCCAATCTTCACAGACAATCTTGGTGCGTAAGTCCTGCTAAAAAGTAAACGTACTCCGCAGAACACCGACAGTAGTAGTTTCATTTCTGCTGTCACCTTCAGGGTTAAACAACACAAAAGCACCAGGAGTAATGCTGATATTATCTGTCAGCTTAAAGCGATAATACGCCTCTAAATGGTAAGGAGTAGCACGATTTACCCCATCTGGAGCCAGTTGTGCCGCACCACTAGCATCCGAACGAAACAACGGTTGTCCAAAAATAATCCCTGCATTATTGCCTGATTTAAATAAATCATTAAAGTGCAGCCCTACCATCCAGCTAGTAAATGTAGTGGAAGCATTAACAGCACCACCAGAAGAAGCATCCACAAACATCGCAGCACCATAACCAGACAAAGCTACCTTCGGCGAAAAGCGCCAAGTTAACGTACCACCAACAGAATTAAGTGTGACAGGTGTCCCTAACTCAACACCAGCTAACGCGCCAATATCATCACGAACTAATCCTGTACCTAAGATGTTAATTTCGTGATAACTGTGGGCATAGTTTAAACCTACATCTATCGAATTAGTAGGTTTAAAAGTTAATTGAGTGCTGATTACATTACTACCACCAAACACACCCGCACCCAAAGGCGTGTTAGAAACCCCAGGAACAATATCACCTGCTTCCTGCGGTATGTTAGCGTTAACACTACCATACAAAGCTCTGAAATCTAACTGGGGAGAAATACTAAAAATAAATCCCGCCGCCGATGCTAAACCAGTTCCCGAAGTCCCACCAGAAACTCGCGCCACAGGATTTAAACCTGCAAACCGCGAAATCGACTCATTTCCTTCACCATAAAAAGGTGTAATAGCAGGAAAAGCGTCTGTTGCTTCCGCCGCAGTTCCCGCAAACAACGTTAACTTATCCGCGACTGGAAAAACATACAGTAATTTATATAGTTGTACGCTGTTCGCTGACTGCGCGGATAAAGTTTTCACATCAAAACCAGGAAAAAGCGGTTCAAAACTTGTCCTCGCACTACTAGAAACCAATAAATCAGAAGCTAACCCTAAACTATTTTGTAAGCTTCCACTACCATTTACATCACCCAAAAAGTTATAAGCTTGCAAACCAGTAATTAATAAATCTTTCCCGGTAAAACTAGTGCTGAGATTTAACCGTACTCTGTTCACCAAAATAATATTAGGATCACCCTGATTAGGTGCGCCACCTGTAGCACCAATCCCGGCAATAATTACCTCGCCATTGAGTTTAGTAGTAGTAGAAAATTGATTGGCTTCTAGTTCGGCGGTGCGTCCTTCTAGTGCATCCACTCGTCCCCGGAGAGTTGCGAGTTCTGCTGCAAAATCTTCTTGTAATTTTTGTAAGGTTGCTAAATCTTCTTTTTTAACTAAATCAGAAGTGGCTGTGGCGATGAGTTCGTTAACTCTTTCTAAACAAGCATTTAAGCCTGCTGCAAACTCATAACGAGTCATAGCACGATTGCCACGATAACTACCATTGGGATAACCAGCAATACAACCATAGCGTTCCACCAAAGATTGTAAGGCTTGAAAAGCCCAATCAGTTGGTTGCACATCAGACAATTGTGATACAGATGTTACTTGAGGGTTATCGTTATTGTCTGATGTCTGCAACTCATGAGACGCTGAGGAATCTTGTATTTCTGCCTCACTTTTGATAGCCGGTGCTTGTGGTTGGCTACCATCGGCAAGAATCAACTTAGTTTCAGTAGCAGCAACTTGGCTGTTGATAATTGCTGATTTTTGCGGAACATTTACCAATGAATTATTATCTATTGGTACGGAGTTAGCTAGGGCTTGTATGGGTAACAATCCATTAATTAAACATAAAAAACTAGCTCCACTAGCAGAAGCTAGGAGATACTTAGCCATGACCACTCCTCACAGATATAGAATATTAAAAAAATTTATCTACGATATTTGACAGTTATGAAGTATTGCCAAATGGAATATCCTAAACCATCTTGCTTCTCATCAGTAATTACCGTAGATCATAAAATCTAGTAAATACTATTTAGATAAAAAAATCTCATTAATCGTGATTTATAATTTTAATTCTTTTGATAAACTTATTTTAATCATTTGAAAAAATCTATAGTAATCATAGATAATCCTAAGCAGCAGAAATCCTCAATTTCTTAAATAAGTCGGGGATATGAATTTAGCAAAATTTAGAAATAAAAAAATATTTAACTTTGTAATTCTTAGATATTTTAATTATTGGTAAAAAACGAAAAAATTCCCTTATAAAGGGTAGATATAAACTGCAAAATTAACTTTATGATTGACCACAACGAAAGTACATTTCGGGGTATTGGGGAAATAGACCTTTATTACCAAAGCTGGCAACCAACAGGTAATGTCAAAGCTGTATTAGTGATTGTGCATGGTTTGGGCGGTCATAGTAGCAAATACAATAACATAGTTCAGCATTTTATCCCTAAACAATATGCTGTTTATAGCTTTGATTTGCGTGGTCATGGACGTTCTCCAGGGCAAAGAGGATATATTAATGCTTGGGCAGAATTCCGCGAAGATTTGCGAATTTTTTTAGAATTAATTCAAGCTCAACAACCAAAATTACCAATTTTTCTGTTAGGTCATAGTTTAGGTTCAATAGTTGTTTTAGATTATGTTTTGCGTTATCCCCAAGCTGCGGCTGTCCTGAAAGGTGTGATTCTTCTTGCACCAAGTTTAGGAAAAGTTGGTGTGTCACAGATTAAGCTATTACTAGGACAATTGCTATCACGAATATGGCCAAGGTTTACTTTAAATACTGGTCTTGATTTATCTGCTGGTGCAAGAGATGAGAAGGTTTTAGCTATCTATGCTCAAGATACTTTACGACACACTTTAGGAACGGCTCGTTTAGCAACAGAATTTTTGAATACTGTTAATTGGATTAATAACCATACTAATGAATGGCAATTACCATTATTAATTCTCCACGGTGGCGCAGACAGAATCACATTACCAGAAGGCAGTCAGATTTTTTATGAGCAACTAACTGCTTGTCAAGATAAGACAAGAATTATCTATCCAGAGGCTTATCATGAACTACAAGATGACCTCAATTATCAAGAAGTTTTAGCTGATTTAGAAAGTTGGTTAGCAGGACATTTGTTATCTAATTGAGAATATGGTTTAAAAGGGACACAAGGGAGATAGCCAGTAGGGTGTGTTAGGCGTAAGCCGTAACGCACCGAAAGCTTTGAGAGATGCGTTACTCTGTCGCTAACACATCCTACATTTATACGTATTTTTAAAAGTCCAAGATGATTCCTATATTATTTAGATATTTTTACTAATTTCTCGGTAATTGGCTTGATAATTTACTAGTGTTTCTTTCGCTTGTTGCGACACAAATGTATTTGCAGGAATTGTTTTTAAAATTTTAATCGCCTGTTGCCATTTAGATTTTGCTTGTCGGCGGACTGAGCGAGAACGAGGTGAGCTTTGGATCAAAAAGTTGGCTTCTATGGCTAATTTATGGGCTGTTGCTAAATTATTGAGAGCTTGTTTCTCTACAATTACTTTTTGACTGATTGCTTGGTGATTTAAGCGATAAAGAACTAATTTATCTTTCGCTTTAATAAAAACTGATGTTTTTTTCGGTATATTTTCTAGTAATTTGATTGCTTCTTGCCATTTCGATTCAGCTTGTTGCCAAACTACTAAAGGATGGGGTGGCGATTGTACTAAACCAGAGGCTTCTAAACCCAAATTTTGGGCGGATTTTAAATTAGCGATCGCAGTTTCTTCTTGATTAAATTTAGAGCGGAGTTGTTGGAGTTTGGGTAGTTCTGCTTTAATTATCCACCCCCCAAAACCTAAAGCTAATAAACTCACCACAAATATTCCGCCATAATGCGTTAGGTGTTGCTGTTTAAACTTTTTTGGCGGGTTAAACTCAAATAATTTCCATTGTTCAGTTTTGGGTTTAGGTATTTTTTTTTCTGATTTCACTCTCAAAGTACTAATCTGCAAAATTAAAGCATCGATTTTACTTTGATAAAATTCACAATCATTGATAATATCTGTTAATTCTTGTAATCTACCATCACCAGATATAATTAATTCTTGATCATCATCTAACCACTCTAGAGCAAAGCCGGATTTTCCACAAAAGGCGGAGACTCCCAATAAAATACTCAATAAGTTATGACTCTGCTTAATATTGTCAAAAATAAATTCTAATCTTTCCTTAATTTTAAAAGCATCTTCTTGAGCTTGAATAATCTGCTGAATTTGCTGTTGTAAGATTTTTGGCTTATTCAAATCGAGTTGGATTTTTAAAACTTCTTCGACAGCTTGAAATGTGGCAGGAATACTGTCATGACTAGCATCAAGGTTGAGTTGTTGGACTAATTGGATATCACTTAGAATATCGGCCGCGATCGCTTGGATTAAATCACCCCAATCAACCCAAACTTCGATTTTGGACTGAATTTGCTTGAGGGAAATATCTACTGGTAATTGTCCAAATTTGGCTGTCAGTAATCCAGGATAATCATATTTATAAATGTAGACTGTGTAATCTTCATCTATAACTGGCTTTGGTGCTACATCTAAATAAGCGCCTGTCGTTATCGGTGTTTTCTCTAACTGGCTAGACTTGATTTTCTCTTGAATATTGCGGAGTTGCTCTTGACCATGATTAATCATGACAATTTGTTGCATGATGTCATGAGCATGTCCAATATTGAGCCTCAGACCATGAACAATTTTTGGTAATTCATTTACCAGCGTTTCTAAATCAGCCATAAATATCCCTTGGGGATTTGCCGAAAGTTGATGTGAAACAATTAAAATGACTATGCAGCAAGGTGGTAGCTTGAAAACAAGCTTCGTCTTAGTTGGTGGTAGATTCAGCGTCCTGATAGATAGCAAATCTGAGGCGCTATTGATTCATACTTCCCGAAACTACTGCGAAAGTAACAAACTCAATTGAAAAATTTTCGATAAATGCACATGTTCTAATTAAAGTCAATCAATTTTAGATTTGAGATTGACTACGCCACACCTCTCAAGTCGCCAGATTTGCCGACAAAGCTTCTTTACTGGGGAATAGAGGCTCAATCTAAAATTTAAAATCTCAAGTTCGGAGGGTCAAAAATGAATGAAACTGATTTAGCGTTTACTCCAGCAGTGGAGTTGGCGCAATTAATCCGCCATCAGGAGGTGTCGCCACTGGAGTTGGTGGAAATATATTTACAAAGAATTGAACGGTTGAATCCCCAATTGGGAAGTTATTTTACGGTAACGGCAGAACTCGCGATCGCTGATGCCCAAGCAAAAACCGAAATGCTGGCCACAGCCGCCGAACTGCCGCCTTTTTTTGGTGTGCCAATTTCGATTAAAGACCTCAACACCGTGGCTGGTGTGCCTTGTACCTACGGCAATCCGGCGTTATTAAATAATGTTCCTAATTATGATGATGGGGTGGTAACGCGGATTAAACAGGCAGGTTTTATTATTCTTGGTAAAACTGCCACCTCCGAAATCGGTTCCTTTCCTTACACCGAACCCACAGGTTTTCCCCCGTCTAGAAATCCTTGGAATTTAGAATATACTTCCGGCGGTTCTAGTGGTGGTGCCGCCGCCGCCGTCGCCGCCGGATTATGTGCGATCGCGCAAGGTTCTGATGGTGGTGGTTCCATTCGTGGCCCGGCGGCTTGTTGTGGTTTGGTGGGGATTAAACCATCACGGGGTAGAGTTACCAAAGCCCCTGTCGGCGATCGCTTGGGGGGAATTGCTGTCAACGGCCCCATCGCCCGGACTGTGGCTGATGCAGCCGCGATGTTAGATGCTATTTCTGGTTACTTCACTGGTGATCCTTACTGGCTACCTGATCCTGAACCTTCTTTTCTGGCTGCTACCCAAGCCAAAGTTTCGGGCTTACGTATTGCCTTCTCAACAAAAATCCTGCCTTTGGGAACGGCTGACGCGAACTGTCAGCAAGGTGTATTGCAAACAGTCCAGTTATTAGAACAATTGGGTAATACTGTGACCGAAAGCTGTCCAGATTTTAGCGGCTTAGTCGAACCATTCCAAATTGTTTGGCAAGCGGGAGTTGCCGCATCGGGACTACCTGTGGAAGCTTTGCAGCCTGTGAACCGTTGGTTATTGGCGCGTACTGGTTCTGTGGCTGAATATCTCCGGGCTTTATCCCAACTGCAAATCGTCTCCCGGCAAATTGTGGCATTTTTTGAGAATTTTGATGTGTTGGTGTTGCCAGTGTATTTACATTCACCCATGCGCGTCGGGGAATGGGCGGCGTTGAGTCCCGAAGAGACATTTCAGAATATTATGCGCTGGGTTGCCCCTTGTCCCCCTGCCAACGCCACTGGACAACCTGCGATCGCCTTACCTGTGGGTTTTGATAGTCATGGTCTACCTATCAGTGTGCAACTGGTGGGTAAACCTGCGGCGGAAGCAACTTTAATTAGTCTCGCCGCCCAAATTGAAGCCGCAAAACCTTGGATTCAGCATCGTCCAGCCTTGTAAAACGTTAAGTTATTTTACAATTACACGGCACGGAGTCTTAAAATCACTGTCCAAGGGCGTAAATAACTGATGCCAAAGCTAAAAATTGGCTGATTGCGAATGGGCGGAATCGTCTGAATGTGCTGAATCCAGAGAAATGAAGCGCGATCGCTACTAGGGAAATCATACCTGGGAAAATTGGCGAAATCAGGCAGCAAAGAAACATCAACAGGGGTTTTTCTCTCGCCCAATAATTTAATTGTTGCGCTCACAACAGGGGTTTTTACTAAGTATTTATTCCTACTTTCAGGGTGGTTTTGAGTGCAACACACCCCCAAAAAACCCAAAAAATCCTGAAATCCATATAAATTAACGGTTTCATATATCCACTTCTGGCTACTACACCTTAGAATGATTCATTGAAAAGTCGAGCAGAAGGGATGTGTAGCGATTTTGAGTAAAAGTACTCCCGAAACACGACTTTTGTAGTTCCGCAAACAGAGGTTTCAGTAAAGATGCTACACAGTACATCTAAAAGAAATCTCAACTAAACCTGAAGGAGTTTATATGAACAAAGGCGAATTGGTTGATGCAGTCGCAGAAAAAGCCAGCGTTACCAAAAAACAAGCAGATGCAGTTTTGACTGCTGCTTTAGAAACCATTATTGAAGCGGTTTCTTCTGGTGATAAGGTGACACTGGTAGGTTTTGGTTCCTTTGAATCACGGGAACGTAAAGCCCGTGAAGGTCGTAACCCCAAAACAAACGAAAAAATGGAAATTCCGGCAACTAAAGTGCCTGCTTTCTCTGCTGGTAAACTCTTTAGAGAAAGAGTTGCACCCCCAAAATCTTAGGTTTAGTTTGGGGAATTTTGATTTTGATGCAGCAACCAGCACACGGGGGAAATTTAGCCTGGGCAGCAGCACTGGCTGGCTGTCCCCGTGATGCTATTCTTGATTTTTCTGCGAGCATCAGTCCATTAGGGCCACCGGATAGTGCGATCGCTGCGATTCAATCTCAAATTGGTAGTCTGAGGCACTATCCCGAACCAGAATATAGTGAACTGAGACTTGCTCTCAGTCACTTCCATCAATTACCGCCAGAGTGGATTTTGCCGGGTAACGGTTCCGCCGAATTATTAACTTTGGTAGGTAGAGAATTAGCAGAACTATCTGCAACAATCTTGTTGACTCCAGCCTTTGGTGATTACTACCGCACCTTGACGGCTTACAACGCTAAAGTTCTGGAGTTCCCGATCAATTTGGGACAGGGAGACAAGGAGACAAGGAGACAAAATGAAGTTTTTCTTCCCCACACCCCTCAACCCCTGCCCCCTCGCTCACTCACCAAACAACATGGGTTATTGTTAAACAATCCCCACAACCCCACAGGCAAAATGTTTTCGCGGCAGGAGATTTTACCACTGTTAGAAGAGTTTGCCTTAGTGGTAGTGGATGAAGCGTTTATGGATTTTGTGCCACCAGAAACAGAACAAAGCCTGATTTCCGTGGTGCAGGAACATAAGAATTTAGTCGTGTTGCGATCGCTAACCAAATTTTACAGTCTGCCGGGGCTAAGACTGGGATATGCGATCGCCCACCCGGATCGTTTGTCACGGTGGCAGACGTGGCGCGATCCCTGGCCTGTCAACAATCTCGCTGCGGCCGCCGCCATTGCTGTCATCAGCGACCAAAATTTTCAACAGCAAACTTGGCAATGGCTACCACCTACCCGAAACCAACTGTTTCAAGGTTTAGCCGCCATCCAAGGACTACAACCTCACACCAGTGCTGCCAACTTTTTACTAGTGACATCACAAACATCGAGTTTGCAGTTACAGCAACAATTACTCCAGCATCATCAGATTTTAATTCGAGATTGCCTGAGTTTTAAAGAATTAGGCGATCGCTTCTTCCGTGTCGCTGTGCGTTCTGTGTCCGATAACCAACGTTTATTAACAGCCCTGCAAGCATTACTGAACAATTAGTAAGTAACGCCGTGTGCAACTTTCTTTCAAACCTAACCCCCAACCCCTTCCCTACAAGGGAAGGGGAGCAAGATTCAAAGCCTCTCTCCGCTTCGGGGAGAGGTTTGGAGAGGGGTTTCAAGAATAAGTCGCACATCGCTTTAAGTAATTCGTCACCTAACAATTGTAGAGACGAAATGATTAGCGTCTCTACAATTAACTAATGACAAATGACAAATGACCATTGACTAACAACTAATGACCATTGATTATGATGTCGTGATTATTGGCGGTAGCCTCGCCGGACGCTATGCGGCTTTAGCTGCAACCAAATGGCACGCTAAAGTTGCCCTAGTAGAACCACAAATAAATTACGGATTTATTTATCATCACACTCTCAGCGAAATTGCCAACCGCTTACAGTCTCTCAATCAAGCTGATGGTTTTGGTATTCGTACCAATCATGCGGACATCGCCGAAAAATGCCACATATCCCTCGCGTGGCAAGAGGCAATGCTATATGCTGACACAGTTGCCGCCAACATCCAAGAACTCAATTCTCCAGCCACATTAGCCGCACAAGGCGTTGATGTAATTTTTGGCAAAGGTGAATTTCAACCTTCGCCGCATTTGGCATTTGCTGTTTATCAAAATGATGAAAAATTAACTCAGTCTGCACCTCAACAAATTCTCCGCCTGTTAAGGGGACGCACCTATTTATTAGCCAGTGGTTCTCGTCCCAGAATTCCCAATATTGAAGGTTTACAAAACACTGGTTACATTACCTTAAATAATATTTGGCAATCTCTCAAAAAAAGAACATTGCCCCAAAATTGGGTAATTCTGGGTGGCGTACCTCAAAGTATTGAAATTGCCCAAACTTTAGCCCGGTTGGGTTGTACTGTGACATTAGTCATTAAACATCCTTATATTCTGCCAAATATTGACCCAGAAATTGCCCAACTGATACAGGCACAATTAGAAGTTGATGGTGTACATATTTTGACGCAAACAGTCGTCACCCAAGTCAGACAAATTGATGATAAAAAATGGGTACAAGCTGGAGATAAAGCAATTGAAACTGATGAAATTTTAGTAGCCACAGCACAACAACCAAATTTTGCATCTTTCAATTTAGCAGCCGTTGGCGTGAAATGGTATCAGCATCGTTTATTAGTCAACAATAAACTGCAAACCACCAACAACCGGATTTATGCTTGTGGTGATGTCATTGGTGGTTATGACTTTATCAACGTTGCTAATTATGAAGCCAGAATCGCCCTGAATAATGCCCTATTTTTCCCTAGATTAGAGGTGAATTATCAACACATACCTTGGGGAATATTTACCCAGCCAATGTTAGCGCAAGTTGGTTTAAATCAAACCCAAGCTATCAGGCAATTTCGCCCCGATAAATTTTTAGTTTTACGACAATATTTTAAATCTTTAGCAGCAGCCCAAATTAACAGCGAAATTACAGGTATTTGTCAATTAATTGTCCTACGTAATGGCGAAATTTTAGGTGCAACTATCTTAGGTCAAAATGCCGGAGAGTTAATGAATTTAATTACATTAGCTATCAACCAAAAAATTAAAGTCAAAAATTTAGCTGACTTAGCACCTATTTATCCCAATTTTTCCGAAATTCTCACCCAAACTGCCCAAGAATATCAGCAAAGATTAAATAACCATCCAGATGTGCGAGATAGATTGGAAGGCTTCTTCCATTTCCGCCGCAATTGGAATTTGTAATAAGAGGCAGGAGGCACTCAGGCAAAGCTGGAGAAGTCAAAATTAAAAAACTAAAAATCAGATTCCTATATTTCTTGTCCGTATTCCGCGAGTGGTGCAAACGCTGTTAGTGTGTTGGTGCGCCTGGGTGATTTGATGAGCGTCGAGCGATCGCTTGTGAAATACTGGAATAAATGAAGCGTTGATTCATGATGGGGGAATTACTGGCGATCGCTTTATAACATCAGCTAATTATGGTAATCTCTGTCTTTCTGCAATTCTTTCTTCGTTATTCATTTGCAATAAATGAACAGTAGTACGTCCTACATCCGTCAATCCCACAATAGTTAGTTCTGAAAAACTGAAATGTTCAGACCACTGTTGAGTACGAGGATTAAATAAAAAACTGAAAGCACCTGTTTGTGGATCAAAAGAGCCTAAATCAGTACCTTTGTGACGATTACAACGCCAGCAAGTAAGTGCTAAATTGTCTGCATCTGTTTTACCACCATGCTTTTCAGCAATAATATGATCGATTTCATGGGGGAAGAACACTACTTTAGTCGGTAGCAAGCAATACTCACACTTGTGATTAGCTCGTTCTTCGACTAAACGACGCAGCGCAACTGGAATATAACTTAAACTCACGATTGACTGTCTAAATAAGCTAAATTACCCGTTTTAATCATGATCATCAAATGCTCAATCTTCTCGTACTCATCTAGTTCTTTTAATTCCACAGGTGTGAGTTCCCCAGCCTTAGAGCGTGTTACCAAAGTACGTAATCGCTCTTGCATTTGTGGTGTTGGTTGAAATTGGGCAATTTGTTCGGGTGTGGGATTGCTGGCTAGAAAGTCCAGAATATATCGATAAATTTCTGCGGGGATTACTGGTTGTTGCAAACTTAAAGCCAGTAGCTCCGGTAAGCGATCGCCAACTTGTGCTAGCTGTTGAGATAATTCTTCTGATACTTCTAGGGTAATTTTTGGCATATAGCAGTTGGCTGATTAGTTTGGACTAGAATCTTTAAAATTAATGTTAGCAATCAAATTACTAACCCATGCTTGAGATGAAGTAGTTTCTTTTACAAAACGATTTGGTTTGGCTTTTTGGTAATCAAATTTGTACTCAGCCAAAAGTTCATCATTATAGTTTCCTGATTCTCCAACAGTTTTTTTACTCATAATTTGTCGAATTTGACATACTGTATCGTGGCTTGAACTTCAAATATTCGCAAACCAATCTGTATCAACTTCAACAGACTCAATCATTATTATCTTTACACCAAGCCCTAATTCTTTCAATCTTTGAACTAATTGTTCACCATCTATCAAATCAATTGGGGGTGCGCCATCTCGCGTAGCTTCTTTAATAGCATCTCTAGTAAATGTTCCAGTTGTAATAAATAATCCTTTATCAGTACGGCCTTGCATTGCTCCTCGAAAATCTCTAATTTGACTTGCTGTAACTGAGCCTTGATAACGCTTACACTGGAAGAGAACATGAAAGCTCAAAAAACCACTAAGACGGGCAATACCTACACCATCAATACCACCGTCACCAGATTTACCCGTAACTTGCACTTGTATAAATCCTGATTCACGTAATAATCGCTGTACTAAGCGTTCAAACGCATTAGGAGACAAAGACAACAATGTTTTATGAAGTTGTTCATGCCATGCAACTTCTTCTAAGGGTGTTGTAGGCACAAGTGATTCATCGGTGGATTCTGTTGGTGTCTGCTTGATTTTTTCGGCTTCACGAACAGCTTTTACAATTTCTTTAGCATCCAACTCATCTATATTTATAGACGTTGATACTAATGACCATATTCCCCGTGCTGAGTTTTCTATGAGTCCATATTTCTTTAAGTAAGTACGGCTCCAAGCTAGTCTATACTCAACTTCACTTTGTGAAGTACTGCCATGAGGTATTTCAAGAACTTTATCAGGCAAGTTCAAAATTTGAACAACTTGGTCGTATATCTCTTCAGTTGTACCAGAGCCACCTAGAATTTTTAGAGCTTTAATAGCAGGCAAAAGCATTATATCAAATGTAGGCATTGATGAGGAGGAACGCTTCATTTAGGAAGTACTGAGTTACTCTAAAATTTACTTTTGTGTAGTTATGCAAAAATCAACTAATTACTATGAAATATGAAATCAAATAAGTAAAAATATAGCGTTTCCTTATCATGTTAAGCACAAATTTATCTGCGTTCATCTGCGTTCATCCTCTTCAATCGGCGGTTAAATTTATATAGCTAATTCTCATACCACGTATACACATAAGGACACCACACTGTTTGGGATTAATTGTGATTCTTTGCAATAAATCTGGCAATTAATTAAGACTCCACAAACAATTATTTTCAGTGTGGTGTACATTCACTTAAACTGTCAAAGCTTGCCGCGCTTCTATTGGTTCACCAGTCAAGCTAAAAGCACGAACTTCGGTGATTTTAACTTTCACCAATTGCCCTTTTAGCTCATTAATATCACCTGTAAAAAATGTCAGACGATTACCACCTGTGCGTCCCATGACTTGAGTTTTATCTTTGGGGTTTTGGTCTTCGACTAATACTTCTTCGATGCGACCAAAATAACGCTGCGATCGCTCGGCTGCTTTAATTGCCACTAAATGATTTAATCTTTGTAGGCGATCGCTTTTTACTTCTTCACTCAGTTGATTTTCCCACAATGCCGCAGGTGTTCCGGGGCGCGGTGAATAGGCGGCTGTATTTAATTGGTCAAACCCAATATCTTCCACCAATTTCAAAGTATTCTCAAACTGTGCCTCTGTCTCACCAGGGAAACCAACAATTGCATCCGCACTAATTGACGCATCCGGCATATACTTGCGAATTGTATCAATGATGCGGCGATATTTTTCGTGAGTGTAACCCCGTGACATCGCTTTTAAGACATCGTTATCCCCAGACTGAAACGGAATATGGAAGTGTTCGCACACCTTGGGTAACTCTGCACAAGCTTTGATTAATCTTTCCGTAAAATAACGGGGGTGACTGGTAGCAAATCTTAACCGTTCTACTCCCGGCACATCATGGACGTAATAAAGTAAATCTGTGAAGGTGTGCAGATGTCGTCCTTCTGATGTTGAGCCGGGTAAATCTCGACCGTAAGCGTCAATATTTTGACCAAGCAAAGTTACTTCCTTGTAACCTTGTCTGCCTAATTCTTCCATTTCGGCGCGGATGGCTTCGGGGGTGCGGGACTGTTCTACACCACGCACGTTGGGAACTACGCAATAAGTACAGCGTTCATTACAACCGTAAATCACATTCACCCAGGCGGTAACTTTGCTGTCCCGGCGCGGCTGGGTGATATCTTCCATAATATGCACTGGTTCAGTGGCGACAACTTGATTACCGCCAAACACTGATTCCAGCAAATCTTTCAGGCGGTTGGCGTGTTGTGGCCCCATCACTAAATCTAATTCTGGGACGCGGCGTAGCAGTGCTTCGCCTTCTTGTTGAGCGACGCAACCAGCAACGACTAAGGTTAAATCTGGTTGTTCGTGCTTACGCTTGGCTTGTCTGCCGAGGTAAGAATATACCTTTTGTTCAGCGTTGTCTCGAATGGTGCAGGTGTTGTAGAGAATTACATCTGCATTATTGGGATCTTCGGAAAACTCAAAGCCCATGTCTTCTAAAATGCCAGCCATGCGCTCTGAGTCGGCTTTATTCATTTGGCAACCGAAGGTAGTAATGTGATAGTGGCGTTTAGAAGTGGTCATGGGAATTGTGCTTAATTAGCGTGATTAAATATGCTTGGTTTGTATCTCACGCGATGTACAACTTATTCTTGAAACCCCTCTCCAAACCTCTCCCCTGCAAGGAGAGAGGCTTTGAATATTGCTCCCCTTCCCTTGTAGGGAAGGGGTTGGGGGTTAGGTTTGAGAGAAAGTTGCACACGGCGTTATCTCTATTCTATTAAAGTATAGAAAAGACTAACTGATGGAGGAGGCGATCGCTTTATATGGTTCAAGAAGCATCGGACATCAGCCACATTGTTATTGAAGACAACACCCCTGTGGATAACTTTCCCTCGGATCAGAAAAGTTTTATACACTTGTTGGTATCATCCCATAAGTTCCAAAAGATTTATTGTAGCTGCTAATGTGGGAGTTTTCTATAGTATCGGTTTACCGCCCTTAGTCCCAGATGTCTGCTAAATTGATGCTCTAGTAAAAAACTCTCGGAAATCCTCATCTTGTTGACTTAACTGCACCCAGTCAAGGTTTAAAGAGATAAATTTTTGTGACAAGCGATCGCAAGCTGGACGTTCTGTGGCGTAATGACCTGCATCAACTAAGATTAAACCGCGATCGCGGCTTTCTTGAAACTGATGAAATTTGCAGTCAGAAGTTAAATAAACCTGCGCCCCAGTTTTCACCACCGCCGAAATAAAACTCGCGCCAGAACCACCCAAAACAGCCACCCGTGAAATTTGCTGTTGTAAATCAGCCGTGGGGGAAAAAATCAAATCAGGGGGAGAAAGGCGCTGTTGAATAATGGCGAGTAACTCTTGGAATGTGAGTGATTTTTCCAGTTCACCAACTCTTCCATAACCAAAACCAGAGACAGCCGGTACTATAGGCGAGACTTGTTGAAGTTCTAAAATTTGAGCCAAGACATCGGCCGTTCCGTCTGGTACTTGGTCAAAATTCGTATGGGCAGTATATATCCCAATATTGTGGATGAAAGCTAATCGTACCATTTCGGATATTGCCTCACCACGGCGAAAAGATTTGGGAGGGGTGAAAATTAACGGATGATGGGCAAAAATCAGATTAGCACGATGGGCGATCGCTTCCTCCATCACTGCCAAAGTCGGAGTTAAACACACTAACACCCGCGCCGACTCTTGCAAAACCCCAGGCTCAACTTGCCAACCACAATTATCCCAACTTTCACACCAAGCCGGATTCGCCCATTCTTCAAACCAACTAATTAAATCAACAATTTTCATAATTCAGTAAATAGATATTTTAGATTTAAAAAACAGAAAATATTTTACCTCCTGCCTCCGGTTGGTGAGCGTACTTGTACTGAGCGCAGTCGAAGTAGCCGAACCACTGCCTTCTTCATCGCCTTTGCGGTTGAATATTCAACTGTAATGCTAACTGCTGACGTATTTCCTGAAAAGGCTGATTCCAGACAGGCTGACTATGCCAATTCCAAGCTGTGACAGGGATAAGTCCTTCACTCGCAAGATAAGTTAACAATCGATATTCATCTTCTGGTTCGCGGGAAAACGGAAAAGGATTCCGAAAACCAGTAGCACACAACTGATAATATGTCGGTTGATCGTGATTAATCCGATGAATTAATTCTTGACCTTTAGTCAGCAAATAATCTAAAAAAAACAAACTAAAAGGTTCTATATGGGCGCGATTTTGTGGGTCTTTTTGTACCCATCTTGCCCAGTCAAAACCATACATAAAATCGTGAACATAACAAAAGCGAATTTCTTGATGAATCCCAAATAACTTGCTAAGAGCAACCATTTTGTCAGTAAACATCTTTAAAAAACCAATAGCCTCATCTGCCACTGCTAAGGCTTGCCGCAAAATACTACTGACCATAAAATCGCAGTCCCAAAAAATATTGCCGGGAAAGTTTTCTAATTGAGCTTCTAAAATACATTCCAATGTACTTTGCAAATTCGATATCAGTCTAATGTCTGTAGTTTCTTCCTCAATTAAACTTTCTAATTCCGTAAAGCTAGTAATAAGCTGTTTTTGGGGATTGAGTGATAAAAGATTAACCGAATTTTGCCACAGAAATTCATCAATAATTTGAAAGTTATAAGTAAAAGGTAAGTCTTGCTTCATACAGATTTAACTAGCCTCAGCAAGTGGTACATTTAATTTTATGAGCTTCTGTATCAAAATGCCTAAAATTATTAATCAAATATAAACAAATATTAACATTTGTTTTGATACAAAAAAAGCCGCGTTTTAGCGGACTATTTTAAGATGTTTTTTGAAAAAAACACATCTACTCTCTGCTGTCGTGAGTAGTTTATCAATCAAATAAGATGGCTATATGTGTTGCGACTCTCAACCCAGTTTAAAAATAGGAATAAACACTCATCAGCAATACTTTAATTAGCCAGAAATGTGTACAACTAACTCCCGTGTATGGCTGCGATGACGGTGTTCCCAAACATAAATTCCCTGCCAAGTCCCTAATACTAAATGACCGCGATTAATAGGTATATGTTCCGAAGTGTGAGTCAACGCAGAACGGATATGTGCTGGCATATCATCAGTCCCTTCCGCATCGTGAATGTATCCCCCCGATTCTGGGACTAGCTTGGACATAAAGTTAGCTAAATCTACCAACACATCAGGATCAGCGTTTTCTTGGATGACTAAACTAGCGGAAGTGTGGCGTAAAAATAAAGTGCAGAGTCCAGTTTCCACGCCCGACTCAGCAACTATAGATTCGATTTTGGTGGTAATATTGTGAAAAGATTTACCAGTAGTAGAAACTCTCAGTAGCTTTTGGTAGTGAACCATTTGTAAATTCATTGACTATTCATTAATAATATAGACTTTCTTAGGCAATTAGCTGCTAAGTTCAGCCACAATTTAGCTATATTATTGAATGAATGCTCATGAGCAATAAGCATATTTTGTTAGTGAGTGCTTGGGGGCGATCGCTCACCCAAAATTTAGAGAGTTGAGTTTTATCGAGTAGGCAGTTCAAAATCAAGAATGTGAGTAAATTTTCAATGTCTATTATGATAAATTATCAATATTTCATTTATATAAATTTACAATATTTTTGGTGAAACTTACACAAGAATTATAGCCGCCTTGGTGCTTTCGGGCATTATCTAGAGACTGAACTTTTTGGAATTGACAGCAGCAGTTTTTCTACCTTAGCAAGTAAAGGAAATCATTCCAATGGCACATTTGTTTGAGGCCTTTAAGATTCGGGAAATCACCTTTCGTAACCGTATTGTCGTTTCACCCATGTGTCAATACTCTAGTACAGATGGGTTTGCAAATGATTGGCACTTAGTACATTTAGCCTCTCGCGCCGTTGGTGGTGCAGGTTTAGTATTCACAGAAGCAGCAGCAATCGAACCCCGTGGGCGAATTAGTCCACAAGACTTGGGTATATGGTCAGATGAACACATAGAAGGTTTAGCCAAAGTTGTCGAATTAATTCATAACTTTGGTTCCATAGCAGGAATTCAACTCGCCCATGCAGGGAGAAAAGCCAGCACAGCCAAACCCAGTCGCGGCGGTAAAGCCTTAGATGAATCCCAAGAAGGTTGGCGGCCTGTAGTTTCCAGTAGTGCGATCGCCTTTAGTAAAGATAGTCCAGTTCCCGAAGCCTTGAGTATTGAGGGGATTCAACAAATTATTCAAGCTTTTGTCGCCGCAACTCAACGTTCCCTACAAGCCGGCTTCAAAGTCATCGAAATTCACGCAGCCCACGGCTACCTACTCCATCAATTTCTCTCACCCTTAGCAAATCAGCGTCAAGATGAATATGGCGGCAGTTTTGAAAATCGCACACGCTTATTATTAGAAGTAGTCACATCTGTGCGCCAAATCTTACCAGAAACCTATCCTTTATTGGTGCGAATCTCCGCCACCGATTGGATAGATAAAGGATGGAACATAGAACAAAGCGTTACCTTAAGCGATAAACTCAAATCCTTGGGCGTAGATTTAATAGACTGTTCCTCTGGGGGAATTATCCCTGGCATCAATATTCCCGTCAAACCTGGTTATCAAACTCAATTTGCTGAACGCATCCGCCAGGAAGCCAAAATCCCGACAGGCGCAGTCGGCTTGATTACCTCTCCCGAACAAGCCGACCAAATTATTCGCACCGAAGTAGCAGACTTAGTTTTATTGGGGCGCGAATTACTCCGCAATCCTTACTGGCCACATCTAGCAGCCAAAAAACTAGGCTACGAAAAACTCTGGCCAGTACAATACGATCGCGCCTGGACATAATATTACAATGCCGGAACATGATCGCCTGTTCAAAGAACTACTTTCGACTTTTTTCATCGAATTCCTAGAGTTATTTCTACCACAACTTGCCAGCACAATTGATCCAAACTCCATCCGTTTTCTACCCCAAGAATATTTTGCTGACCTCACCGCAGGCGAAGATAAAATCATTGACTTGCTGGTTGAAGTCAAGCAAGCTGGAAAAGAAGTGGGCTTTTTGGTACATATCGAAAGCCAAGCTTACAGCGAGCGAGAATTCACTCGTCGTATGTTTTTCTACTTTGCACGGCTGTATCAAAAATATTTGCAACCCATCTATCCAATAGTCCTGTTTTCCTTTGATCAACCCTATCGGGAAGAACCCCATTGTCATACAGTGGAGTTTCCCGACTTGAAGGTATTAGAATTTAACTTCACAGCCATTCAATTGAATCGATTAAACTGGCGTGATTATCTCAATCAACCCAATCCAGTAGCCGCAGCCTTAATGTCAAAAATGCGGATTGCACCATCAGACAGACCAAAAGTGAAAGTCGAATGTTTGCGACTGTTGGCTACCCTAAAGTTAGATCCCGCCCGCACCCGCTTAATATCCGGCTTTGTTGATACCTATTTACAACTAAACCAGCAAGAAGAGCAAGTGTTTCAGGAAGAGATTGGTAGACTGGAAGTGAATCAGCAGGAGGATGTGATGGAAATTGTCACCAGTTGGATGAGACAGGGTATTGAACAAGGTATTGAACAGGGAGCCAACAGAGAAGCCCGATCGCTCGTTTTGCGGTTGTTGAGCCATAAACTGGGAGAATTGCCCCAGGAAGTGCGATCGCAAATCGATGTTTTATCCCTAACTCAACTGGAATCTTTAGGAGAAGCTTTGTTAGACTTTTCCAGCCTGCTTGATTTAACCAATTGGTTAGCCCAAAATTGACTTGAACGAGGAAAAAGTGTGCCTGCTGCTGATAATTGGAGAATATTCAATACTCAGCACTCATAACTCAGCACTCAGCACTTTAAAAAGGAGCTGACAATAACAACATGGATGTGTAAAGTAGTTGAGGACTATTTACTTTCCCAACTTTCAAGCATCCATCTATGGATAGAAAAACAAAACGTCTGCTGCTGCTTGTAGCTTCCTGTAGTATTGCTGGTGTCATTTTAGGTGGTACTAGCAGCTGGGCAGAGAGTCATTTTTGTTTACGCGCTAGTCAAGTTACGAGTGAATGCTTGACCCAAAACCCCGTTGAAAGAACTATACAAGGAATGAGTACAGGTCTAATCGCCGGGGCTGGGGCAGCTTTCGGTGTAGCATGGAATATCAAGCAAGAAGACTAAAATTGATAGTTGCGATCGCGTACCCAAAGACTCACAGGTACAGCGTTACCCTGTGGGTCTACTTTGACTTTCACAACGATAGAACGTGATTGTCCGTCTCTGGTTTGCCGTACAGCTTGGGTAACATCCCGATTTAGCTGTTGTCGTGTTTCATCTGGCACATTATAGTTTTCCACACCATACTGCACATAACCATCTTGATACACACCTTTGAGGGCTGCTTGATTGCTAGGTAAGGATCTAGGTGGATTAGTCGTTACCCGCACTGGTCGCCAAGCCCTCGGCACACCCTGACTAAAGAAAGGCTGTTCCTGTAAAATGACATACAAGTTAGTTCCTTCTAGTAATTCTCCATCCCGGCCGCGATTTCGCCGCAGTAATTCTTGCCAACCTGATAGCCTTCTGAGTGTAGAAATCCGCGAGATATTGTAGTCTAGCTCTAAAGAATTACCTTGTAAGACATTTCGTGAATTCACAGGTACAGTTTGCAAAATTACCTCTCTACCTGTGAGGGTAGTGTACATCGATAAAAAAGGTACCGCGAAAATAATTGCAGCTTGAACAGCCAAAGGAAGCACCAACCTTCCTACAGGTAAAGGCTTATTAGCTTTTTGGTCTGTAGCTAACAAATAATCACGAAACGTCAGTTTCTCAGAAAATTCCGCTTCGGGCGACCATGATTTATTCTTAGTAGATTCCGACTTACTAGATTCTGACTTTTTAGTAGATTCCGAAGATTCATTTTTCATTGGCGTAGTCCTACTATTAGGGAGAGAGAATATTAGGAGTTACGCAGAGAAACAAGGGGTTAGTACAACAAGGCAAAAGGAAAAAGGCAAAAGCTAGGTGTAGGTTGGGTGGAGTAACGGAACCCAACATTCACGCATACTTTGTTGGGTTACGCTATCGCTACACCCAACCTACTTTCTCTGCGTTCATCTGCGGTTAATTTTTGTTCACGCAGAGAAAAAATTAGGAAGATTTGGCATTACCGGAAGACTTAGAGTTAGAACCTACACGGCGTTCAAACCACAGTCCAGCACTAATCAACGCGGAACCACACATGACAAACACCAGTGACTTGAGTAGTAGTTCTGTATCATACTCCAGCACACGACTAATCACTTGCAGAGTTAACAACAGCATACCGCCCCAAAACGATCGCCTGTCGTTAAACTTCAAGCCTTCCCGAATTAGTCCCCAAGCCAAAACTGTGAACAACACATTAAAAGCAAAAACCCCCAAATCATCGATAGGGTTAATCGCTTGATGCCAGAAAGGTACAATAGCTGTGAAGCCTAAAAAAGTCACAATCAAAGGTAGATTGAAGACTGCTTCCCGACGAATGGGGTTGTTGCGCTGGCGGACTAAAAACAACCATTGCAGTACCGCCAAGCCACTGAGGATTCCCAAGTCAATGATTGGGCGATTCATGAATATATTCATGTTATTCGTTGACGAAGAGAAATTGTAGCCGGAAGTTTGCCACAGCCAACGAAACGACAGGATATAAAAAGCTAGACCAAAAGCAATTAACGCTAAATCACGGGCTAAAGATTGAAATAGTCTGTAATTAATTGTCGGGAATAGCAGGTCATCATAGCTCCAGAATAATGCCGGTGGTAGTGTAAACGCAAAAGAGGCGACCCAAGGCGCAGCATCCGACAGATTTGACAGTGGTAAGGGGTCGAGATTCAATTGTAAAGAACTGGCAAAAATAAAAGCAGCGATCGCAAAAATCCACCGCGAACGGCAAAAATAAGCTAAGGGGACAAACAACACCCACGACAGCAAAGGCATGTGTCTGATAACCAGTGTTGCCCAATTCCAATCATTTGCCGAATAACGCAAGTCTCCAATACCCGTCCAATACCCAATTTGGATGAGGACAATTCCCAAAATTCCCAGGGAATTTAACGACAGACTGTAAGCCATCACCAAAACGCCAAAACCCCAGGCGAAAAACAGTTCAGGCGTTGAACCGTTAATATTGAACACATCAGCCATCAAGGCGATAGTTGCACCAAACACCATCGCTGCTAAAATCAGCAACCCTTCACCCAAGAGGCGTTGACTACGTTTTGGTTTTTTGCCTTCCGGGATACCAATGGCGGCTTGTCGCCAAGTGTAAAAACCAGTGATGGTAGTAGCCATAAACAAACTCATCATAATGATGAATTTGACATCCCGCGACCATCCCAGCCAGTTAGCCGCCACAAAAGTGATAATCCCCAATGTTAGTAGGATACTACCAGTCATGACCGCAGTCATCATCGAGCGATCGCGTGCCGCAGCTTCTAAATTATTAAATTGATAACGGTCTGCTAGTTGTTGGTATTGCGAAGCACTAATGAGTCCTTCATCTCGCCATAATTGTGATTCTCGGCGTAACTTCCTCTGAAAATTATCCAATATCATGACCATCTCCAAAGCAACGAGGTAGTTTCACGGTCAAACTCTAGATTTTGGATGTTCTATTCACCCCAAAAATACAGCAGAGGGCAGATAGTATCAGGATTTACGCAGATTCTGTGATGTATTAGCATTCTTACCCGAAGCCCAGTCCTCTTCGGAAAGCCAGCCACTTTGCGTCTACGATAAATTAAGCTAAAGAGCGATTTTTGCCTAACTCCCGACCAACAAAGGTTAATGGGTCAGCATAGCGGTTATTGTATTTTCAGTATGCAGCCAAGGCATTGCATAGCATTGTTCTTGTGTAACAGTTTTACTAGGATTAAAAATACGTATAATCATTCACATAAATAATGGAAAAGCCTTCCAACTTATTACTCAAACTCGCACGGCGTTTATTTGAAAGTCTAGAAGAACAGGAAAAATTTATCGCAGCCTTAGTTAATCCCCACGCTTTTGCACCGTCTATTCTTTGGTGTCAGCCAAAACCAGAAACATCGCCCTTTGCAGTAGAAACACCTTTAACTTGGCAACCACAATTTATAGACAGGTTAGCTTTAGGAGAAAAACCCGGTCAACATCCCCTACATAATCAAGGATATTTCTATTGCTTAGATTTTTCTTCTGTATTTTCAGCTTCAATTTTGTTAGCAATTACGCAGCCAATCCCTACAGTTTTTGATATGTGTGCTGCTCCCGGCGGTAAAAGCGTGTTTGCGTGGAAAGCTTTGCAACCAAAATTATTGATTAGTAACGAAGTCATTGGTAAACGTTTAGGTATGTTAATTTCTAACTTAAAACGTTGCCAAATTCACCCTGCAATTGTAGTGAATCGAGATTCAAGTATTTTTGCTGAAAGTATCCCCGCATCTAGTAATTTAGTAGTTGTTGATGCACCTTGTACAGGACAATCATTACTAGCCAAAGGTGAAAAAGCCCCTGGATGTTTTCACCCCACAGCAATTAATAAAAGTGCCAATCGCCAAAAAAGAATTATTGCAAACTCTGCTCAAATAGTCGCGCCTCAAGGATATCTTGCTTATATGACCTGCACCTATTCTCCAGAAGAAAATGAGCAGGTTTGTGAATGGTTTTTATCCCGCTTTCCCCAGTTTCAACCAGTCAAGGTGAACCATTTACAAGTGTATCAATCGCACCTCACAAATATTCCTTGTTACCGCATATTTCCGCAGAGTAGATTGGGTGCTGGTGCGTTTGCTGTGTTGTTTCAAAATACTGCTGAGGGTGAAAGTCAAGAGTTAGATGAAAGTGCTTTATCTGCGGTGTGGATGAATAGTCAGAATGGAGTAGAAAATAGTACACTTGCATCGAGTTAAAATGTGAGTAAAATCTACAGTTAGCAAAGTTGGGATTGAGTTGAGAGTAGCTTATATGATGAATTTACAAGAAATTATTAACTCCATTAATAGTTTGCCCAGAGAAGAACAAGAATATTTATTTGAATTTCTCCGTAAAAAGAAGGCAGAATCTAAAGGGGATAATTTTTGGCAAGGATTACAAAAATTTAGGAAAATAATTCAAAGTGATGAAATTATGTTTAATGATGAGGATTTCGCTAATTTACGCGATTATAGCCTGGGAAGAGAAATTGATTTATGAGCTTGAGGTTCTTACTTGATACTAATATTCTCTCAGAGCCAGCACGTTCTATTCCGAATGTCAATGTTTTACAAAAACTAGAAACTCATAAGTCTGAAGTTGCTGTTTCTAGTATTGTCATTCATGAACTTTTGTATGGTTGTTTGCGGTTGCCGGAATCTAAACGGCGAGACTCACTTTGGAATTATATTTATGAATCAGTATTAAGTTTACCAGTCTTGGATTATGATTTGATGGCAGCACAGTGGCACGCCCAAGAAAGAGCTAGACTATCTCAAATTGGCAAAACTCCTGCTTTTGTAGATGGTCAAATTGCAAGTATCGCTGCCAATAATAATTTAATTTTAGTAACTAATAATGTTTCTGATTTTGAGGTGTTTAATAATTTAACGATTGAAAATTGGTTTATCAATCTTGGTCAATAATAAAGAAACTAATTATCCTTCGCTGGAAAACAAATCTGGGATAAATTGTTTATCCCTTTCTTTTCGTACTTGATAAATGATTTGGTCAATATCTGGGTCAAAATGTTGACCATTACGCCTTTTTTGGATAGCTTGAGCATTAGCTAAAATTTTTGGGCGGAGATTTTGCCAATGAGATTGATGGGTTAATTTTTGGTTTAATAATTCTCGTTCTTCAGGAGACAAAGCTTTGATGGCATTAGCTAAAGATTCAACAAGCTGAATGTTCATAAATTTCTGTACTACATTACTAAGACTAGCTGTTGATTAAAATTTTTGCTGATGCTTAACTAACATTATATGACAATACAGTTCAGGTATTAACCTAATTTAATATTTGTTATCCAAGCTATATAAGGTATTGAACCTAGATAAAGACCTGTAAATACTAATCTATATCTAAAACTAGATAGCTGTTTCTTTTGTAAGTAAAATAATGTTAATAAAATTGTGCCAATTGCTGTTGTAGATACACCAAACAACCAAGCATTATTCACAACATACCATAAATTATTGAATACAGACACAATGACTGTGATAAATGACATAGTGACACCACAACTCAAAACAAATGGAAAATCTTTGTGTTTTATATTAGTTTCTTGACTTTTTCTTTTTAAACATAAAGAATTACATATCTCTTGAATTTTTGATAACTCTCCTGTTTCAATCAATAGAGTATCGTGTAATATTATGTTGGCTTCTAGTTTAATTAAATAACCCTGTTGATTTTCTAAATTTATTTTTCCAGAAAACGCGTGTCCTAAAAAGTTAAGAACTCGTTTGTCTTTTTCCTTGCGAAAAGCAATACAACTAGATTTATCTCCATCTTCCAAAATTTCAAATTGAAATCCAAGGTTGTTTAATTTATTGGAGATGTTGGTTATACAGGATTTTAAGCTATTAGCTTTAATTTCATTTTGGCTATAAGCGGAGGGTTCAATCAACCAAAATTTTGTAGGTACTTTACCTTCCTTAACTGTAACTAAAGCTATCACTACAATTAGTTGAATTGGGATGCTTAGAAAAGGAAGCAAGGTATATATAAAGAAATTGTATGCAAAAGTAACTTTTGCGATTTTAAGGGAATAAATACACCAAGGAGAAATAAGAACAAGTAAAAGGCTTATTCTCCAGTACAGAATCTCGATTTCACGATCAGACATAGTTTTAGATACTTCAAAAACTGCTAGTTTATAATTCCCAAAAATTGCAGTAGTTGAGCTACTAAGCCTTGGTGTAATAATCCTTTTTTCTTTATGACACCAAAATACTAAATAAAAAATGGGTAAGACACAGCTAATCACAAATGTCTAACCCACTAGTAAAGTTATTAATTATGCTTGAGTAAGTCAAATTTAACTCAAACCTGCAATTAACTCGCTTTGCGCTTGTTCCAAAGCTGCTGGCAATTTACTGTCATCGCGTCCGCCGGCTTGGGCGAGGTTTGGTCTACCGCCGCCACCGCCGCCGCAGATTTTAGCGATCGCACCGACAAATTTTCCGGCTTGCAAACCTTTCTTGTTTACCTCTGGGCTGAAGGCTGCAACTATGCTGACTTTACCAGCTTCGGGAACGGAACCGAGTACGACTGCACCGTTACCGATTTTTTGTAGTAAGCGTTCCGCCGCAGTTTTCAAGGATTCGGGGTCAACGCCTTCGAGTTGGGCAACAATGATTTTATGGTCGCCTACTGTTTGGGCTGTTTCTAGCAAGCTGTCAGATTTGGCGATCGCTAGTTGTCCTTTTAGCGTTTCTAATTGCTTTTCAGCGTTTCGCAGTTCAGTTTGTAGTGTTGTGATTCTGTCTGGTAGTTCTTCGGGTTTAACTTTAAAGCGATCGCTTAAATCTTTGACTACTTTATCCCGTACATTTAAGTAATCTAAAATCGCCGGGCCAGAAACTGCTTCAATCCGCCGTACCCCAGACGCAACACCCGCTTCAGAGATAATCTTGAATACGCCAATCTCCGCAGTATTACTTACGTGCGTACCTCCGCACAATTCCATAGACACACTAGGGAAATCAATCACGCGGACTTCATCTCCGTATTTTTCCCCAAACATGGCAACAGCACCTCTAGCTTTGGCTTCGGCTAAGGGTAATACTTCGATTTTGGCGGAGTGTGCCTCAGAAATCCAAGTGTTCACCTGTTCTTCAACTTGCTGGACTTCTTCAGCAGTTAAAGCGCGGGGACAGTTGAAGTCAAAGCGCAATCTGTCGAAGGAAACGAGTGAACCAGCTTGGGATATACCTTCATCTACAATTTTCTTTAACGCTGCTTGCAGTAAGTGGGTGGCGGTGTGGTTTGCTTGGGCGCGACGACGACAAGCAGCATCAATTTGGGCGGTAACTGTATCGCCAACCCGCAGCGTTCCCCGTTCGATGCGTCCGAAGTGAACGAAGAAATCAGATTCTTTCTTCACATCTTCCACACGCACCACAATACCATCGCCAGAGATATAACCGCGATCGCCTATTTGTCCCCCAGATTCCGCATAAAATGGGGTTTGGTTGAGGAGGATTTGCACTTCTGTTCCGGCTTCAGCAGCTTCTTCGGCGACACCATTGACTAGCAATACTTCCACTTTCGCCGTCGTCGCAGCTTGGGTATAACCTAAAAATTCTGTGGCGTGGATATGTTCTGCGAGTTTGTCGAGGGAACCTTGTACAGTTAAATCAATGGTTTCGTGAGCATCTCTACCACGTCCCTTTTGAATCTCCATTTCCGCCTCAAATCCCTCAACATCAACAGTGAGGTTATTTTCTTCAGCGATTTCTTGAGTTAGTTCTAGGGGAAAGCCGTAGGTATCGTAGAGTTTAAAAGCATTTTTCCCACTAATTTCTGTTTGCCCTTTTTGTTTGAGTTCTTGGATAATATCTTCGAGAAGCTTTTCGCCTCTATCAAGGGTTTTGAGGAAATTGGTTTCTTCCCGTTCTAATTCTGCTTTGATTGCTGCTTCCCGTTGGCGGATATTGGGATAAGCAGATTCAGCCAGGGCGATCGCAGTTTCCGCAATTTGGGTGATAAAATTCCCAGAAATGCCCAGTAATCGACCGTGACGCACCACCCGCCGAATTAATCGCCGCAGCACATAACCCCGTCCCACATTCGAGGCGCGAATTTCATCAGCAATCATGTGAACTACTGCGCGTACATGATCCCCAATGACTTTTAAAGAGACTTTGATTTTCTCATCGCTTGTATGATAATCAATGCCAGCAATTTGGGCGGCGGTTTTAATAATCGGGAAAATTAAATCTGTTTCGTAGTTATTCGGTACTTTTTGGAGAATTTGCGCCATTCTCTCCAAACCCATACCAGTATCGATATTCTTATTTTGCAGTGGCGTTAAATTCCCGGACGCATCCCGGTTGTATTGCATGAATACCAAGTTATAGAACTCGATAAACCGCGTATCATCTTCTAAATCAATATTATCGTCGCCGCGTTCGGGGTGGAAGTCGTAATAAATTTCCGAACAAGGGCCGCAAGGGCCAGTGGGGCCAGAAGCCCAAAAGTTATCATCTGCACCCATCCGTTTAATTCTGGCTTCGGTTACACCAATTTTGTCACGCCAGATATTAAATGCTTCGTCATCTTCTTCAAAAACGCTGACGACGAGGTTTTGGGGAGAAAAGCCAAAAACTTGTGTGGAAATTTCCCAACCCCAGGCGATCGCTTGTTCTTTAAAATAATCACCAAAGCTGAAGTTACCCAACATCTCAAAAAACGTGTGATGGCGTTTGGTGCGTCCGACGTTTTCGATATCGTTGGTACGAATACACTTTTGTGATGTGGTTGCTCTTTTAAATTCGGATGTGCGCTGTCCCAGGAATATCGGCTTAAATGGTAACATCCCCGCGATTGTCAGCAGCACGGTTGGATCTTCTGGTACTAGGGAAGCACTCGGCAGAATTTGGTGTTCCCGTTGGGCGTAGAAGTCAAGAAATAAAGTGCGAATTTCGTTACCACTGCGGTACTGGGGATTAGAAGACATGGATAGAAAACAAAAAAGAATGATTAGGGACTGGGGCTAGGGACTGGGGACTAGAGGCTAGAGACTAGTAATTTTATAAATAAATCAGTACTTTTCAGCTAGACACTAATGCAAATAGAAATTATAAACATCATTCTAGCCTCTAACCTCTAGACTCTAACCCCTAACCTCTAGCCTTATTTTTGCATTCTGTTTTCCGTTACTGCTAGTAATTATTACTGAGAGAGATATCTGGCCAGCGATCGCCTATGCCTATATACGTAATTTTACTACCCCACCTTAGCTAGATGTATGCGATCCCAATGCAAAAATAAAATTTATTTATAAAAGAAATATTAAACTTTCTCAAAAGAGGCAAATAATGGCACTAAAACTAAAAGTTTCCAACATTTCTTGTGCAGGATGTGCTGACAAAATTACTGAATCTATCCATGTAATGGAACCTGATGCTCTGGTAGATGTGAATGTAGAAGATAAAACTGTCACCGTAGAATCTGCCGCTTCGGAAGAGTCAATCAAACAGGTGATTGTTGCGTCTGGTTACGACATTGAAGGTTATTGATTTCTTCATAAAGGGTTTACAAAATTTTTAGATTAGTTGATGCTAAACCTACAGCACAATTAAAGATTTTTAGGGGCTAATGAACTTTAGCCCCTATATAATTCAATATCAAAATATGCTCCCCATCTAGATTTGATAACTAAATCCTCTACTTGACTCCTTTGTAGTCTGCTATCAAAATTCTCACTCTCGTAGATTCACTTATTCATTAAATAATACCTATCTCAAAAGCCTAGTTAAAATCCTCTAACAACTCAGCTTGATTGAGGTGGTAATCCTTGCCCTGATGAACCCACATAGCATTTCTCATATTTATGAAGCATCTCGGTTTTTACGTATAAAAGCAAAAATTTATATTTTTTTAAGCATTTAATTTATATAAATAAAATCCAGCAATCCCAAACATAAAATTTCCTATTTTATTGTGTTTGCACTTGCAAATAACTAACACCTGGAAACTACAGTGATTATATTAAAAACAAATATAATTTCCGTATTTACACTGTTTTAAAAAAAAAGGTCAAAGACGGAAAGTAATTATCATAACTGTAAACCTCAGTAGTTTTATTCAGGGTCATGTATTAAGATGATATTAAAATTATCCAGGCATAGTTAATTTAAGGTTATGACTATCAAGTATAGGGAAATATATCGATAATAAAAATACGGATAGTTTCTCTATTGTAAAAAATAGTAGGATTTTTTAGCTCGAAATAAGGCAGATACAAAAAAATGAATATTTCAATTCTGGTCTTTGGAAGTGAGAAATTCGTCGCCAAACTTCCCGATCAGATACTGGATACAACCGCTTTTACTTTAGAAGTGATAGCTGATTTTCATCAGGCAATTTCTCAACTAGAAAATGAACCACCTGATGTCATATTTATCCAGGCAAGTTTGGATAAAAGTATAGAACTATGCAGTTGGTTAAAAAACCAGAACCAGCTATCTTGGTTGTATTGTATTCTTTTCGAGGATCGTTCCTATCAGTTAGCTGCCAAAAGTGAGCAGGATTTGTGTTGGGAATGGGAAATGACCGCTACTGCACTTAGACAAGGCGCAGATGCTTATATTTGGCAACTCACAGATGAGATAATTGGCAAAAATCCTGCCAGTATAACAACCCATCATCAGGTAATACTAGCTCAAGTGGGTGTTGGTTTACGGAAAGCTCAAAAATACCGGGAACTGATGCGGACAAATGATTTATTATCTGCGATCGCACTAGCAGATTCACTCACGGAAATTAGTAATCGTCGGGCGATGGAATGGGATTTACCTCGACAAGTCAAAAAAGCCCGGACTCAAAGTAATCCTTTGAGTTTGATTATTCTAGATATCGACTATTTTAAAAAAGTTAACGATACTTACGGGCATTTAGTGGGCGATCGCCTTTTACAATTATTAGCCTCTCGCCTACGGCACAACCTCCGCTCTAAAGATACACCATTCCGTTACGGTGGGGAGGAATTTGTAATTGTGCTGACTAACACCACTGGCGAAGAAGCCGTCATCGTCGCTGAACGCTTAAATCGTATCGTTGCAGAACAACCATTTGCTATTAGTAAGGAATTAACCATTCCCATTACAATTAGCTTAGGCGTTGCTAGTCTGCAAGCAGATGACGATGATAAAGGTTATAGCTTGCTTCATCGCGCTGACCAATGCTTGCTAAATGCCAAAGCTTTAGGACGAAATCGAGTTGTGAGTTGGGAATATGCTGATTTCTCCAATCTCAAGGTTATGTCTTCGTGAATAGGTGAGAGCTTACAGGTTACAGAGTTACGATGTCTGAATCAACGCGACTACTGCTGTAACTTTTAAGGGCTAGATGAGATATTTTTGGATAGTGGCGATCGCATCTAAAGCAGAATCCGCAAGATAAACATTATCCTCAGATAGTTTCTGCTGTCTGTGTCGTCTAACAAGATAACTGATGTTGTGCAACTACTTACCATTTTTCAGCCCAATAAACAATTTCTGAGGCTGTACTATCAATAGCTACGCCGTAACTATCACCGTGATTCCACCTAAATCCCGCAGTACCTTTATCCTTCGCATTCAACACTAAAATTTCATAAGAAGGCGGAAAAGATTCTCTCTCAGCATCACCAGTATAAAAAAAGGTAGTGGGAACACCATTAGGAAGGTTAGAGTGGACATTTGTATCGCCACCTAAGTATTGATGCTTGGCTAGTTTTCGGTATTTTGCTAATAATTGTTGAATTTGGGCGGGAGATTGTTTTTCTCGCACTTGGAAAAAAGTACTAGCTTGGGCAACCCCTGGAGAATAGGCAATTCGCACATCTGGAGAATCGGCGGAAATTGTGCGGGGAAAATGCTGAATTTCGGCGGGACTTGCCCAAAGTTGATTGCGGATTTCACTGTAACGGTCTGCATTAGTAATAATGCTTGATTCAGTAGTACTACTGAAAGCCCTTCGGATTAAAAAACTGCCGCCCACAATCCCTAAACTACCAAGGGAAAGGAAAACTATCATGGCCGCTTTAGCAAGGTGCGATCGCTGCATTGCGTTGGGTGCTGCTAAACTTTATCTGCATATACCCAACAAATAAACTATATTCGTAAGATTGCGGAGCTAATATTTATAATATTGATGAAATCTTTGTGTAATCAGGGAAAATACGGCAACTTCATAAAATTCTTGTAAATCAAATGAGGCTGAGATCCCCGACTTCTTCAAATAAAGGGTTTGAGGAAGGATGAACGGGTGTAGGGGTATGGGTGTTCAAAACCCGCATTTCTCACAAGCTTCAGGCGTTTGATGGGGCAGAGGTGCGGAGGGGCAGGGGAGAGAGTACCTTCATTCTCCCCTGCTCCCCTGCTCCCCTGCACAGGCTTTGAAAGGTGTGGTGAGAAATCCGGGAAAAATCTTACACCCCCATACCCTCACACCCCCATACCCATTGTTATTGAAGAAGTCTGGTATCTGAAAATTAAAGCCAGCCAACAATCATCCCTGCCAGTAAAATAAAGCCAATCCACACATTCTGCCGAAACATTTCGCCATAAGCTGCATTTGGCAAATCTTGTTGTTTCAATCGCCAATATTGCCAAACCCAACCAATACTCGCCAAGGCGAGAGTTATCCAAAAAGCGAGGTGTAGATGAATCTCAATCCCCAACCAGCCTAATAACAAGATTGTGCCAGCAAAGAAAATACCGATCGCCTCTGGGGCATAATCACCAAAAAACAAAGCACTAGAATTAATACCTATGCGTCGGTCATCGGCGCGATCGCTCATGGCATACACAGTATCAAATCCCAATGTCCAGAGGATAGTTGCGCCCCAAAGTAACCAAGTTGGTTGAGAAAGATTTTGCGTGACAGCACTCCAACTAATCAACACCGCAAAACCCCAAGCAATAGATAGTACCAACTGCGGCACAGGAAACACGCGCTTTGCCCCTGGATACAGTAGAATTACGGGGACGGCGGCAAATGAAAGCCAAAAACTCAGAGGATTCAAATAAAATGCCAGCATCGCCGCACATCCCAGGGCAATAATCGCCACAGCAATGCCTACTTTAATTGACAAAGCACGAGAAGCCAAAGGGCGATCGCGTGTTCTTTCCACTTCGGGATCAATATCTTTATCCCACAAGTCATTGACCACACACCCAGCCGCACTTGTGGCCAGAGTACCCAAAACAATCACTCCCACTAAAGGCAAAGGCGGTTGACCAGCCGCCGCTAAAAACACAGCCCATAAAGCCGGAATCATCAAAATTAACCGCCCTTCTGGTTTATGCCACCGTAAAAGCCGGATAATCACAGACCACACAGGTTCTTGGTTGCTTTTTGGCGTACTCAACATAGAAATTAAGCAGAAATTACTAAAATTTGCTCAGTTAATACTTCTTTACATCTATAGAATAACTTTATTTGTTATTTGTAAAAACACAACCTAAATTTGCAACGATGGATACATAATTCATCGTCAAAAAATCGGGGTGTTAAGAGAATAAGGGTGTAGGGTAAGGCGTATCAACTTATTGATGCAGATCCTTGATATCTAAAGGTGAATTCTTCATCCTCACACCCGCTCAAATAGGGCTTCGTCACTTAAATTTTAAATGGCAGGGTAAATCTACAGACTAAAAGCGAGAGACAAGAGACTAAGTATTATTACTTAGCACTCAGCACTAGTCTTGAATAGTCCGCAATCCCATCTTTTATCGTCCTTCCTAAATAGAGAGAGAAAACTAGATGCTAAATTTAGTTTCTGCTAACTGGGAGAGTGTCAAAACTCAACCAGTTCAGCAACACCGGATTATTGCTGCCATTGATTTGGGAACTAATTCTCTGCACATGGTAGTGGTAAAAATTGACCCAACCCTACCAGCTTTTAGTATTTTTACCAGAGAAAAAGAGACGGTGAGACTGGGCGATCGCAATTTAGTTACTGGTGAGTTAAAACCAGAAGTAATGGATCGGGCGATCGCCACGTTAAGACGCTTTCAAGCAGTTGCAAAAACTTTTAATGCCGAAACCATCATTGCTGTAGCCACCAGCGCAGTGCGGGAAGCCCCCAATGGCAAAGATTTTCTCCACCGAATCAATAGCGAATTAGGTTTAAGCGTTGACTTAATTTCTGGTCAAGAAGAAGCACGCCGCATCTATTTAGGCGTGCTGTCGGGGATGGAATTTAACAACCAACCCCACATCATTATTGATATTGGTGGTGGTTCCACAGAAATTATTTTGGGAGATAGCCAAGAACCCCGCACACTCACCAGTACAAAAGTTGGCGCAGTCCGGCTAACTGGGGAATTCATCACCACCGACCCCATTAGTAATAGCGAGTTACAATATCTGCAAGCTTATGCAAGAGGAATGCTAGAACGTTCTGTAGAAGATGTTTTAGCAAATATTCAGTTTGGTGAATCGCCCAAATTAGTAGGAACATCCGGCACAATTGAAACTTTAGCCATGATTGATGCTAGGGAAAAGTTAGGTACAGTACCTTCCACCCTGAATGGCTATCAATTGAGTCTTCAAGATTTGCGCGGCTGGGTGAATCGCTTGGCGAAAATGACCAATGTGGAAAGGACAGCCATTCCAGGAATGCCAGAAAAGCGTTCAGAAGTGATTTTGGCTGGTGCAGTTGTGCTGCAAGAAGCAATGACCTTGTTGGGTGTAGATGCGGTCACACTTTGCGGGCGGGCGTTGCGTGAAGGCGTAATTGTCGATTGGATGCTGACTCACGGTTTAATTGAAGACCGCTTGCGTTACCAAAGTTCCATTCGCCAGCGCAGTGTATTGAAACAGGTTAGCAAATACCACATCAATATTGAACATAGCGATCGCGTGGCTGTTTTTGCCCTGAGTTTATTTGACCAAACCCAAGGCATTCTCCACAACTGGGGCAATGAGGAACGTCAACTTTTATGGGCAGCAGCCATCTTACACAATTGCGGTCATCATATCAGCCATTCATCTCACCACAAACACTCATACTATCTAATTCGCAATGGTGAATTATTAGGTTATACCGAAACCGAAATCGAAGTTATTGCCAACTTAGCCCGTTATCATCGCAAATCACCACCCAAGAAAAAGCACGAAAATTTCCGCAACTTGTTGAGTAAAGATCATCGACAAATAGTCTGTCAATTAAGTGCAGTTCTCCGATTAGCTGTTGCGTTAGATAGGCGACAAATCGGCGCAATCTCTCAGGTAAAATTCAGCTATTATCCTGATTTACAGCAGGCTCATCTCTCAATTTTTCCCACCAATCCTGATGATGATTGCTCTTTAGAAATGTGGAGTTTAGACTACAAAAAAGGCATATTTGAAGCAGAATTTGGGGTGAAATTAGTTGCGACTTTAGAAACTGCTAAATTTGCAGTTAACTAATATTTATGACTTACGCAAGAACCCTCTCAAATCCTCTTAACTTCGTGTCCTTTGCGCCCTTTGCGGTACCCTGCGGGAAGCCGCTTGCGCGTCTACGTTTTTTCATGATTTTGCGTAAGTCCTGATATTGTCTCAACTGACCAAACAGAACCCCGACTTCTTATAAGAAGTCGGGGTTCTGAAACATACAGTTAGTATCCAATTTAATTCAATTAGACTCAAGACAAACTTGGTCATTTTCCAAAGCTTTCAGAATTTTGAGATATAAATTCTCAACTCTTTGTACTTGCACCTCACCAAGAGAAGCAAAATTAGTTAAACTAGGCGAACCATTAATTTCAATAATTACATAATTGTTCATTGGCTGAGTTATATCATCAGTAATTACATCTAAACCTGACAATCTTAAACCCATATCTTTTGTCGCACTTATCGCTAACTTTTTAAAGTCAGGATGGATATGTTCTGTCACATCGACTCCCTGACCACCACTTGATAAATTAGCATTATCTAACAAATAAATCACCTGATTTTCAGGGATGACACTCTCTAACTTCAGCTTTTGTCGTTTTAATTTGCGCTTGAGGCGGAAATCTTCAGCATCAACATTGTTTTTGCGGCCATTTGCCGTCAATTCTGCTGATTTTTTTTGGATTAATTCTGCAATAGTAGACTTGCCATCACCAACAACACAAAAAGGAATTCTTTGATAAACTGCAAGGACTTCATCATCTACAACAACAATTCTATAATCATTACCTGCATAAAATCTCTCCACTATAAATCCGGGAGTGATGCGGAGGATTTTTTTTGCAACTTGATAGTATTCAGTTTTATTATGAACTTTGGTAACAAATCTGCCTTGACTGAGATTAATCGGCTTCACAATTACCGGAAAACCTAATTCTTTAGCGTAATCAAATCCAGCATCAATATTTCTCTCACTGCTGATTTTTTCACAGATTTTTTTGCTAAAAAAAGTTTGCCCTTCCGTAACTTTATAACCAAAGTGTTTCAAAAAAAAGTTTGAATATGCTTTATCTTTAGCTATTTCGGCAGACCCAAAACCATTGATATTTAATTTACTATGACTAAAACAAGCTTTATTACCGTTTTTAAATGTAATATGCCCAACAAAAGCATATTCTGGGTCTACTACAACTACTGCTCCTAGTTGGGGAGCAATTTTTTGAATTATCGATGTTACTAATGGCATTTATTTTCTGTATACAAAAGTATTAATTCGCAGAAATTTTAACGAATTACTAAACAGTTGGTCAAGCTAATTAAAATCAGGCAGTTTTTATGATTTTTATCTCAGCAACTAAAAATATCCCTCAATCAATTTAATAATTTTTGATAAAAATTAATATTATTTCTTCAGATATAAATAGCCTTTGGGAAAGTAATTTTGGATACGGAATTGAATAAATGTATATATTAAGACGTTAAGAAATTTGTCCGGTTGGTATTAAATGTGCGTGTAGAAGTAAGTAACTCTCGTGGAGATGCCACACTTGTTAATATTCAAAATTTTGGATTGGTTTTGACCTTTGTTAGTTGCTAATAAAGGCTTTGAGAGCGATCGCAAGTTTAATTAACAAGATAAGTTCTTGTAAAATAATCCGCGAAATCTTGACAATCCAAAAATAATCGAATAACAAGGTGGCAGCAACTTGAAAAAAGGCGTTAGTGCATCCCCGCCAAGAGAAGTCAGTAACGCCTTCACTGAAAATTACACACGGATATTTTTAGATCATGCCACAAAATACTGAATACAAAGCTAATCAGAACGAAAATCAAGCGATCGCCTACAAAGAACGCCTAAATTCTTGGGCAATTGCCCGTTTACAGCCCGATGCCCAAAGAGAAATTGTCGCTCGCTTTCGCAGTCGTTCTGATGCCGATGGTTATATGCAGCGCCTACGTCAAATGATTCCTGATGCTTCTTTTATGGTTGTATTTGATTGTCAACGGGAAGAAGTTGTTGCTTAAAGTGTCGAGTCGTTATTTAATTTCACAAATAAAGGATTAAGGGTGCGATTACCATTGTTATGACGGTGCGTTACATCCTAATTAACGCACCTGTATTAAATGATGTATGAAGATGGGGAATGAAGAATCGGGAGTTGGGAATAAGGAAAATGATTCCCTATTCCCTAGCCCCTAGCCTCTAATGTAAGACTTTTGCCAGTGCTTCTATCAGGCGGTCAACATTTTCTTTCCGGCTATTAAAACCCATTAATCCAACACGCCAAACTTTACCAGCCAGTTCTCCCAGTCCACCACCAACTTCAATGCCATGTTCTGTTAGTAGCTGTCTGGCAATAACTTTACCGTCCACCCCTTCAGGAATGCAGACTGTAGTCAAAGTGGGTAAACGATATTCCCGTTCAACGTGACAGCTAAGTCCGATTTCTTCTAGCCTGTCCCAGAGATATTCCACATTCTTTTGATGACGTTGCCAACAGTTAGCTAATCCTTCCTCGGCAACTAACCGCAAAGCTTCCCGCAGAGCATAATACAAATTAATGGGGGCTGTATGATGATAAACACGTTCACTACCCCAATACTTACTCAGCAAAGTCATATCTAAATACCAGTTTGCCACCTTCGTGCTGCGGCGCTGCAATTTTTCCCAAGCACGAGGACTCATGGTAAATGGTGAAGCCCCAGGCGGACAACCCAAGCCTTTTTGACTACAGCTATAAGCTAAATCAACTCCCCATTCATCTAAAAATATCGGCACACCACCGAGGCTAGTGACAGTATCGATTAATAACAGCGTGCCGAATTCCCGACAGAGTTCACCAACACCGTCTAAAGGCTGACGCGCACCTGTAGAAGTTTCAGCGTGAACCAAAGCTAAAATTGTCGGGCGATGGGTTTCCATAGCTGTGCGGAGTTCTTCTAGAGAGAAAACTTGCCCCCAAGGTTTAGTAATGGTACGGACATCAGCACCATATCGCCCCGCCATATCAACTAAGCGATTTCCAAAATATCCAGTCACACCAATTAATACCACATCACCGGGTTCGACAGCATTGGCGATAGTTGCTTCCATTGCAGCAGAACCAGTACCACTGACGGCGATAGTGTGCGGATTTTCGGTTTGCCAAACATAGCGGAGTAAAGATTGAATTTCATTCATCAGCCCTAAGAAATCTGGGTCAAGATGCCCTAGAGGTGAGGTATTCATTGCCTGGAGAACTGTAGGATGGGCATTGGAAGGGCCAGGGCCTAATAGCAGCTTGGAAGGGATTTCCAGGGGTTTGAGTTGTAATCGCTGACTATCGTTAATGGAGATGGTTGGCGACATAATTCCTTTTTGTCTAGACAGTACTTACCGCATCATAGAGCGATCGCATCACCCTTGTATCCTCTGGGGGATAACACATTTCCACCATGAATCAACAAGCAGTAATGACTGCGTGTAAATTAGGGATGTAACAGCTTACTTCCCCATCAGCCAACGAAACTATGATATTTGCAGGTAAACGCCCGAATAACTTGGGTGTAAATAATGGCAGATTAGCAGCTTGCCCTAATTCGCCTAATTGTGTATCTAGCCAAAGTACAGACGCAATTCACCAAATTGCACCCCTAACTTTTAATACTAGTCCCGAAGAAGCGATCGCTAATCTCAAAAGTATTATCCAGTCCTTACCCAGAACTACAATTATTACTGAAACTCCAGACTATTTATATGCTGAGTTTAAAAGTGCTTTGATGGGATTTGTGGATGATGTCGAGTTTTATCTATACCGAGAGGCGAATATTTTTCATGTCCGTTCAGCTTCTCGTTTAGGACAAAGTGATTTAGGTGTTAACCGTAAACGAATAGAAACTATTCGTGCCGGACTCCAAGCATTATAATCTGATGCCAGGTGCAGGAGATTGTAATTTTTTGTAAACTAAAAAGATGGAAAAACTAGACCATCTTCGTAAATTAAAACCCCCAGCTTTCTCAAGAAACTGGGGGTTTTCAACAGGAAATTACTTATGAAGTATATCTTCATCAAAAACCAGTATAAACGCGAATCTCGAAATTAATTAACTTAGCAAATAATAGTTGCAATACAACTTGATTTGTTGTAATCACAACCTAAATATTATTAGGAAATGATATGTTAAAAACTGGTTTGAAAAAAGGCTTATTAACAGCGATCGCAGTTATTTCGATATTACCAGTAATTACCTCAACTGCTGAGGCTGGTTCTGCCAAAAATGTATTTGGGGCAATTTCTTATTCTCCTTCTACTAGAACTTACTCATCAGGAATTGCGAAAACCAAGCAAGCCGCAATCAACGCCTCCTTAAATAACTGTCGTCGTCAAAGTGGCGCTAAAGATTGTACAACACCATTGTGGTTTAAAAATGCTTGGGGGGCATTGGCTGTAGGTTCCAATGGTGGTTATGGTACAGGTTGGGGAACTGACCAATCTCTTGCAGAAAGATTTGCTGTAGAAACCTGTGAAAAGTACGGTAGTCAAAATTGTCAGGTTGTGTTTGTTAAACAAGCCAGATAAATCAAAATTCAGTCCTACTTCTACTTAAAATCCCAGACTTCTTAAAGAAGTCTGGGATTTTTTAGCTCATGAATGATTTAGGAATGCTATAGTTTATTTTTTGATACTTCCTGACATCAAATTACTACGAAGATATCCATTTTTAGCGATTTTCTTTTGGATGATTTGCCGATAAACTTCTTCATAACCATCAGTCATACGCTGAAAACTAAAGTTATTTTCGACATACTGACGACAAGCATATCTATCTATATCTGCCACCTGATTAATTGCACTGACGCATTCTGACACATTATTACAGATAAAACCTGTTTTACTGTGGGCAATTACCTCAGTTGTCGAACCTAATTTCATCGCAATTACTGGTGTACCTGCGGCCATTGATTCCACCATGACTAAACCAAAAGGTTCACGCCAAGTAATTGGGAACAAGGTCGCAACAGCACCTCCCATCAAAACATTTTTTTGTTGATGGTTTGCTTCACCTAAATACTCAATTTGTTCACCATCAATTAAAGGTTTAATTTCTCGTTCAAAGTACTCGACATCCACAACATCTACTTTACCAGCCATTTTTAACCGCCAACCTGCTTGTTTAGCAATTGCAATGGCTAAATGTGGCCCTTTCTCCGGCGATATTCGACCTAAAAATGCTAGATAAGGTGGTTCTTCTGACTTGGGATGAAATTTGTAACTGCTAACATCAATACCGTTGTAAACTGTGCTTGTATAATTCAATCCCAGTGAAATATCCCGTTGGGCATCAGAAATACTGACAAAAGGTTGACGTTTCGCGTATTGAAACATCTTTTGATTATCAGGTGTAAAAATTCCGTGTAATGTATGAACTGTTGGGGTATTGACAAGATTTGCATAAGGTAACGCTGCACAACCCATGTGAGAGTGAATAATATCAAACTCATCTGCCCGTTCATAGACAGAAGCTAACTGCAACATTTCATAAATATTACATTCTTTGACATCCTTATCAAGTCGTAAAGCACGAGGATGCACTGATTCTAGCTTGGCTAAACTGATAGAATCACCAGACGCAAATAAAGTAACTTCATGTCCGCGCCGCACTAATTCATCTGTTAGTAACCCCACCACTAACTCGATACCCCCATAAGCTGGAGGTGGTACTCTCTCCCATAGTGGGGAAACTTGAGCTATTCTCATCACAAACCTCCTAAAAGATGAATTTTGAATTGATAGAGTTTGCTGTTTGATTCACAGTTATTTGTCATTCAACTAGCAATGAGTTTTGAGTGAGAATCACTCACCAAAGTTCTAACTCAGGATTTTTTCTAGCACTATCAACTCAGTTTCAAAAGCAATTTTATAAATAAGCGCATTAAAATATTAGACCTTAACTTATCAAAAAGTTGTCTATCTTTGTAGAGAATTTGATTATCCTCTAGAGGTAAATCGAGAGACTTGATGAAGTCTTTCTGGGGTGGATATCTCCTAAATCATCTTTATACCAAGTCGTGATAGCGATAACCATCTTTTAGGGAGAGCGAAAAATTTTTGGGGAAATGGGCAAGAATTAACCAAGGGGCTTGAATATTAGGCGTTACGTAAATGCAGGATGAATTGAGATGTCGAAGCAACATGAAAGATTGATTTGTCGTGCAAAGGCACGAAACAAAATTCATCCCCTTCATCAGAAATGCCAAATATTAATCATTCCAAAACTTAACCCTACTAATCTTGCTATCTCCGGTAAACTTTTGCGTTGCATCTCTGAAACCATGCCGACATACAGATATTTAAATGCTACATAACTCCTGACATCGGGAACTAGCTTTCTTTCCCATTCACAGTAATCATCGACAAATTTTACCGTCTCAGTAGGATCTGTTCCCCCAAATATAGTCCAGCAAAGAATTTATGATACTTTTTTTTCTTATTATCTTATGAGAGTGATGAAAGAGCAGTATGTCATATTTTATAGACAAAGGTTCATATATGACATATCAATTTCAACGTTGAAGATAAGATAGAAATTGTTCAGCGCGAAATTTTGTTGATTAATGTGAGTAATTACTTACTTATCTATCAAACAGTTTAAATACGAAAGCTTTTGTAGTAATTAGATTCAATACCTAGAATTCAGAAATCAGAATCAACACCGAGTGTAGTCGAAGGGTCAATTAGTGGTGGATTCTGACTCCTGAATGCGATTGAGATAACCAATTAGTCACCTTAAATTCACCAATTGTCTAATATGAATACAACACACCAAGCTAAGAGCCGAAAAACTGCTCTGATTACTGGGGCTGCGAGTGGAATTGGTTACGAATTAGCCTGTATTTTTGCGCGAAATAATTATAATCTGGTATTAGTAGATAGAAATGCCATCAAACTTACAGAAGTTGCCGAAAAATTTCAATATGAATCTTCGATTGCCGTTAAATATATTGTTAAAGATTTAGCAATATCTACAGCGCCAGAGGAAATTTTTCGAGAGTTACAACAAGCAAATATTCAAGTTGATGTACTAGTGAATAATGCTGGCTTTGGGACTTATGGATTGTTCAGTAACACCAACTTAAATGCTGAACTAGAAATGCTTCAGGTGAATTTAGTATGTCTTACCCATTTAACTAAATTATTCCTGAAAGATATGCTCAAACAGGGAGAAGGTAAAATATTGAATGTAGCATCGGCGGCGGCTTTTCAACCAGGGCCTTTGATGGCAGTTTACTTTGCTACCAAAGCTTATGTATTATCGTTTTCAGAAGCGATCGCCAACGAATTAGAAGGTACAGGTGTGACTGTGACAGTACTTTGTCCAGGATCAACCGCCTCAGCCTTTCATGAAAGAACCGGAATGGCAGATTCCAAATTGGTGAAGCGGCAAAAAATGATGGATGCCGAAACAGTTGCCCAAATTGGTTATGATGCCTTGATGAACGGTAAAACCTTGGTAATTCCTGGGTTAATGAATAAATTCCTCGCCAAAATTGTTCGATTTGTACCCAGAAGGCTAGTACCAAAAATTGTCAGAAGTATGCAGGAAGATAAGTAATATCAATTTGAAAAATGGTTGCGACAGATAGATTGCTAAAAGCTGAAGAGTAAAACATTTCAAAATCTCAAATCCAAAATGGTATGAGGTACAAATTTATCTGTTGCCATCTGCGTAGTCTGCGGTAAGCTGAAGTGCGCGTTTACATCTGCGGTTAATTATTCTTGCTTGTACTTTACTGTAATGAGAATTGCTATATGTCCTGTGCAATAAATAAAAGCCCTCAGTGAATAACTGAAGGCGAGAAATTAATAAGGGTGCATCTACTACTATTTGTGTTTACATATAAATACTAGCTGTATCCGGAAAGATATAAGATTTGTCAGGATTTAGATAAAATATTACAGCTATTTCAAATATTTATATAGCGATTACTAGACTTTCGAGGTAAGAATTTATCTGCGTAGCCTGCGGCAAGCCGCTTACGCTTCTACATCCTTTTCCATCGGCAGTTAAATTTATCTGTCTGTAATTTTCAAGTCTAGGAAATAGCTATATGATCTATTTTTTGATGATATATTGTGTACTAGATTTAACTTCATCAAATATTAATAAAGCTGTTGCTAATAATAAAGGTAAAAAGTAGTATACACCGCGATAAGCCAGCATTGCGGCTAAAACTGCTGCTGCTGAAATTTTATTGGACAGCATCAATAAAATTACTGTTTCAAATACACCTAAACCACCGGGAACATTACTCACCACACCTGCAAACATAGCAAGTAAATAAATGCCTAAAAAATCTAAATAATTGCAAGCTGTGTTAATGGGTAATAAGCTGTATAGTACTGATGCAGCAAATATCCAATCAAGGCTAGAAATAATGATTTGCATCAGAGATATCTGGAAAGATGGCAAGCGAAATTCATGGTTACGAATAATTAAAGGTCGGTGAATAACTAGGCTACCAATTAAATAAATTCCCATCAAGCTCAAAAATATCCAGCCAAGAGGACGCACAGTGGTGAATGGTAAATGTAGTTGTAGGGGAATCACGAAAGGGTGAATCAAAAAAAGTAACCCAGCAACAGTAAACATTCCCAGCCAAAATGTGAAATTCACAAAAGCGATAATTTGAGCGATCGCAATTTTTGAGACTTGCCATCTAGAATAAAAACGATAGCGGATAGCACTACCAGTCAGTAAAGCAAAACCGATAGTATTGCTAAAGCTAGAACTAATAAAGTTAGTCAAAGCAATTTTTTGCCAGTGTAGGAAACGATGAATATAGGCAAAACCTAAAATATCGTAACCAACCATGACAAAATAGCCCATAGCAGTGAATCCAACAGCCCAACTCAAGCTTTGTAGTGGAATTGAGGCGATCGCACGCAGAATATCATGGTAATTATACTCGCGCAGTTCGTTGGCGATCGCCCAGACAGAAATCGCCAGCAGCAACAAGCCAAATAAAAAATTTCCGTTGAGTTGCAGCTTTTTGTGCATTATTTAAATCCTAATTCGCAAATTTTCCATTACCTTGACACAGCATTGTCATATCACAGGCTTAAGCTTTGAATGTACAACATCAAAGTTTAGCTCAGTAATGTAGCAACTTTCCATGACAGATGATGACTGTTTTATAGATGCTTTAATTGGTTCCTCAATTCATCTGCGGCGAGGAGTAAATTTACAAGTTTGCCATAATCCTGGTATAACTCCGGCAATAGTTTTTATTCACGGCGGAATGGGCAATCATTTTAACTTTAGAAACCAGTATGAATTTGCCCACAATCAAGGCTGGGAAGTTCTCGCTTATGATTTGGCTGGACATGGAAAATCTAGTCGTTACTCGCGCTATTCTATTGGAAGACATTGCCGAGATTTATCGCGTTTGCTGCACAAGTTTGAGATTAAATCACCTGTGCTTTGCTGTCATAGTTATGGTGTTCCTATTGGTTTAGAATTTGCCCAACACCATAGAGTGAGTGCGATAATTGCTATTGCTGGTGGTACTCATGATTTAGCACCTTGGTGGGAAATTCCCCTGATGAAATTGATGGCTTGGGGTGGGAGACATCTTTACCATTTACCAAGTGTGCAAGTTTTCAACAACTTCCTTTCTACTTCTTACCGTCACAAAGTTATGGAAAGGTTTTTTGCAGAAAATCCTGTACCGACAGATTTTGATGCCTACAAATCTTTAGAAATTTTTTGGGATTATAACTTTTTTGTCCGCCATTTCTTACCACAGCATCTGCATATTCCCACCTTGGTAATTACTGCGGGAAAAGACCCAATGTTTACTCAAAAAATGGGAGAAGAATTAACAAATCATTTTGTGAATGGTACTCATTTACATTTTGTCGAAGCTGGACATCTGGTTATAGCGGAATGTGCCGAGTTAGTTAATCAGGCGATCGCAAATTGGTTAACACAACAAGTTTATTCTTAATTGCTCAACATGAATTACAAAAAAACCTTAGTAATCTTGATTTCGGCATTCACTTTAGTTGGCTGTAACTATTCCCAAGGTATAGCCGCTAAACCCACACCAATAAAGGTTTCTATCTTACCAGCGCAACCAGATGTTAACACTTTGGCTACCCCTTTAACTTATCAAATCGAATCTTACGATAGCCAAGCTATGCCAGGAAAACGCACTTATGGAGTATCTTTACCTCCTGGGTATGAACAACATCCCCAACAACGTTATCCCGTAATTTTTCTTCTCCACGGTGGTCACGGTGAACCGCTTGATTGGTTTAGCGAAAAGAAAGGACAAGCCCTCAAAACCCTAACCAAACTATACACTACAGGTAAATTACCACCCAGTATTATTATCACTCCCGACGGTAATGATAAACGCGGCTCTAGCCCCTATTTTGACCCTCAATATATCGACGGCCCCAATGGTAAAGTTGCGACAGCCGTAGGTGATGAACTGGTAAAAGTAGTGCAGCAGCGTTATCGCACTTTACCTAATCCTGATTTTTGGGCAATGGGAGGATTATCTTCTGGTGGTTGGGGTGCAATGAATGTAGGGTTACATAACTTACAAAACTTTTCAATTTTATTTAGTCATAGTGGCTATTTTCAAGATAAAAGTGGCCCGCAAAATAGCCCAATTAGCTATATTAAAACTCTACCAAATCAAGCCAAAAAAAGATTGCGAATTTATTTAGATTCCGGTACGTCTGATACGGAAGAACTCGATGATGCCAAAGAATTTTCAAAAGTCCTGAATCAGCAAAAAATTTACAATCTATTACAGCAATTTCCTGGTAGTCATACTTGGCAATATTGGCGAGAACATTTAGCTGATTCTTTGACATTTGTAGGTGAACAGTTTCGGATTGCGGAAATCGCTCACGCTGCGGATAATTTAGGAATTTCTCAGCCGAAAAAACAGAAAGTAAATTGAAATTTATGAAAATTCCGAAATTATTTTTGAGTTTAGCAGGAGCGATCGCCATTCTTACAGGTGCTGCATATTATTATGTTTTTATCTTAGGCGCACCACAATTCGACCCACCCCCACAACAAGCAGATACAGGCTTAAAATTTCAGCTAGAAACCTTCAACTCCCAAGCTATGGGTACAGTCCGTCAATATGGCGTGATTTTACCGCCCAACTATCAAAAAAATTCCAAAACTCGCTACCCCGTGATTTTCTTATTACATGGTGGTCACGATGATGCGCGTGCCTATGCTGATAAATATGCCATCATAAACGTACTACATGAATTGTATAAAAGTGGCAAATTACCACCATCAATTATTATTACTCCCGATGGCAATGATAACCGTGGTTCTAGCCCTTTATATGACCCTGATTATTATGACGGGCCGAATGGCAAAATTGGGACTTTAATTGGTGCAGAATTAGTCCAAGTTGTTAAGTCTCGTTACCAGACTCTAGAAAACCCAGAATTTTGGGCGTTGGGTGGTCTATCTTCTGGTGGATGGGGCGCATTTAATATTGGGTTACGCTATCTCAACAACTTCAATATATTATTTAGTCATAGCGGTTACTTTACCGACAGTAGTGGGGCGCAAAATAGTCCATTACAAATCGTCCAACAGTTATCAACTGCTGATAGAAAACGATTACGAATATATCTTGATGCGGGGTTGAATGATCAGAATTTCTTGGCTTCTACTAAAATTTTTCATCAAACATTAAATAATTTAGATATTGCTAACGTATTCTATGCTTTTCCTGGAGGTCATGGTTTATCTGGTGCAGATGTTGGTTGGAATTATTTTCACAAGCATTTAAAAGACTCTCTGGCTTATGTGGGAGAACAATTTAAAACATTTAAAAAATAAAATAATCCAAAATTCATAATTGAGCAGGAATTCTGATTAATTTAGGACTTACGCAATAACCCTCTCAAATTCTCTTAACTTCGTGTCCTACCCTGCGGGAAGCCGCTATCGCGTCTATGCGCTCTTTGCGGTTCGTTTTTTCATGATTTTGCGTAAGTCCTGTAATTAATGATTTTGAATTCTTAAGCATAAATCATTAAACGTAAGTTGACGCTGATAAAACATATTGATTTAAGTTGAAAGCTGATGAATAAAAACTTAAAAAATAAGATTGGAATTTGGAGTGTCGGTTTCTTAACAGGGTTAGTCGGCGTAGTCAATGTTTTGTCCGCAGTTACACCCACCTTGTATGGTCGTAATCATTGGTTAAAAGATTTTTTACCCTTTGAAATTCGGGTAACTGGTCATGTATTTGCTGCCTTAACAGGGTTTATATTATTGACTTTGGCAACTAATTTATTACGCCGTAAGCGAGTTGCTTGGCTATTAACTATTGGATTACTAGTTATTTCGATTCTGAGCCATTTAATTAAAGGATTAGATTACGAAGAAAGTATATTATCAGGAATTTTGCTAACACAATTGATTTTGATGCGCCATGTGTTTACAGCCCAATCAGACCGACCTTCTATTGCTAGGGGTGTGCGAGTCTTAATGGGAGCGTTGCTGTTTACCTTAGCTTACGGCACAATCGGATTTTATTTATTAGATGGCAAGTTTACAGAAAATTTTAGTTGGAAGAATGCCCTACTTCAGACTTTAGCAATGTTTTTTACTGAGGATAATTGGGGCTTACAACCAAAAACTAGATTTGGGGAATTCTTTGCTGATTCTATTTATATTATTGCTGCCAGTACAATTACATTTGCTGTGGTGATGTTGTTACAGCCTGTATTTTTACAGAATCCAGCAACTTTAATTGAGCAGCAAAAAGCCAAAAAAATAGTAGAAGATTATGGATGTTCTTCTTTAGCGGCAATTACACTTTTAAGCGATAAAAGTTATTTTTTTAGTCCTTCTGGTAAAAGTGTAATTGCTTATGTACCAAAAGGGCGGGGTGCGATCGCTCTCGGAGATCCCATCGGCCCCATTGAAGAGCGTCAAGAGGTAATTGTCAGCTTTCAGCAGTTTTGTCAGCGCAATGACTGGTATCCCGCTTTTTATCAAACCTCGCCCGATGACCTTGATTTATATATCTCCCTGGGATTTAGAATACTGAAGATTGGCGAAGAAGCGATCGTTGACCTAAAAAACTTTACCCTCCAAGGGAAAGCCGGAAAGAACTTTCGCCCATCAATTAATCGTTTAACTAAACTCGGCTATCAAGTGAGTTTTTATCAACCACCAATCAATCATGACTTATTACATCAACTGAAATCAGTCAGCGATGAATGGTTAAAGATGGCGCAAGGTTCCGAAAAACGCTTTTCTTTAGGATGGTTTGATGAAGCTTATCTGCGAAATTGCGAAATTGCGGTTGTGCATACACCTGATGGTGGAATTGCAGCGTTTACCAACATTTTGCCAGAGTATCAGCTAAATGAAATTACCATTGATATGATGCGGCATCGTGCCTCAATGGAAAATGGAATGATGGATTTTCTGTTTACTTCTCTGCTTCAGCACTTTCAAGAAAAAGGCTACGACAGCTTTAATTTTGGCCTTTCCGCCTTAGCTGGAGTCGGGGAAAATTCCACGTCACGCCGTTTAGAAAAAGTGCTGCGTTATCTTTACGAACACTTGAACGGCTTTTATAACTTCCAAGGCTTACACGCCTACAAAGACAAGTTTCGTCCTAATTGGGAACCCCGTTATTTGGTTTACCCAAGTTTGACAGCCTTACCTGATGTAGTTGTAGCATTAATTCGCGCAGATTCAGGCGATCGCCTCCTCGATTATTTCAAACCAGGAGCGTAGAAGCAAGACAAGGGAGACAAGGGGGGATAATATCAATCATAAAAACCGCAGGCGGCAGGGGGAGAAAGAGTTTTGCCTTTTGCCTTTTTACTTTTGCCTTTTGCCTTATTCTTCTAGCGAATATTTACTTCTTGTAGTTGATAGTCGAAATGAGAATTGATCAGTTTAGTGGTATTTTTTTTAGGTGAATCTACATCAAATGCTAATTCTTGAGTGCGAGTTTGCCAACGTTGCTTTTGAGTGTATTCTTGCAATTTAGCTTGAGCTTGAGCATATACTTTTGTGTTTTTGGGAATTTGGCGCAGAAACTTAACTGCACTATCAAAGTCGCCAAAAGCTGCTTTTTTATAAGCATTTTGTAAAAAGTAAGCGGCTCTAATCTGTCGTTTGTGATTATACTCGGTTAATTTTCTCTGCACGATCGCCCCAGCCGAACTTTCTTGGGGAATTTGGCGCAGATATTCTAAGGCGCTGGAAAAATCTCGCGCTTCCGCCTTTGCATAAGCTTTCGCTAGTAAACTTTGGCTTTGGCTTTCGAGATTGACTCTGGCTTTTTGTACGAGTAGTTGTGTTTTGGATTGCCAATATAAAATATCAGGAACGAGATTAGCTGTTTTAAAAACATCAGACCATCTACCCTCGTTCAAAGCTTGTTCGGCTAATAAATATTGTTCCGCCGCTTGCAGCCATTGTTGTTGCCAAACTTCAATAGTCGCTTGTACTTCAGGATAAACATTACTATAAGATGGAATGGACTTAGCCAGAGCGATCGCACCTTGTAAATCTCCAGCTTGATAGTTTTCCGTCGCTTTATATAAAGTTTCGTTTTCTGAATATGCAGGCGAATTATTCACTAAAGAATAAACACCAAACCCCATCAACAAAGAATTAGCCGCTAGTCCAATTTTCATCCCTGTCATCAGGGGCGCTAAATTATTAATGGTGAAATTTTGCTGTGTCTCATCATTCGCCCTTACCAGTTCTGACGGTTCATGCTCTGATATTGGTAAAACTTGAGATAGCTGAGTTTCATGGCGCATTTGTTTGAGGATACGCAATACCTCACCCGCCGACTGAAAGCGTTCTTGAAAATCATAGCGGATCATTTGGCTGAGAATAACAGCTAAATAATCACTCACCTGAGTATCTGGTAAACGCCAAATAATCTCATTCGTTTGGGGATCAACTTTAAACTGTAACGGTTCTAAACCTGTCAGCGCCTGAATAGCAATCATCCCCAAAGCATAAATATCACTATTAGGTCTTGTTTGACCAATAAATTGCTCTGGTGGAATGTAACCCAAAGATGTTACAGGAATCCAATCAATAGGCAATTCTGTATCTAAAGAAAACTTCACCGACTGGATAGAACCAAAGTCAATTAAAACCAGTTTGCCATCAATACAGCGTCTAATTAAATTTTCTGGTTTAATATCACAATGAATCACGCCTTGAGAATGAACAAATTCTAAAATTTGCAAAACATCCTCTAAAAATTCCACAACTTCACTTTCACCCCACAAACATCCCCACATTTGATTGATGGGTAGTTCGGCTGTTAAATCATGTCCTTCCACAAACTCCTGTACCAAATACAGTCGCTCATGTTCTTCAAAGCAGGCGATGAGTTCTGGAATTTGGCAATGGCTACCCAGACGCTTGAGAGTTTCTGTTTCCGTCAGGAAATGTAACCTTAAAGTTTCTAAATAGCTGGTTTGGCAATTGTGAGTTTTCAACTGCTTCACGACATATTTAGGGTTTTCTGGGTATTCAATGTCAATAGCAGTATATGTCTGTCCAAACACCCCTGCACCCAGACTTTCAACGATTTGGTACCGTGATTGTAGTACTTTACCGATCATGTAGTGGCTCATAAGCTGGTTACTTAGTAAGTCCGCATATAACTTTTCAGACATCACCTGATTGTTTCCGGATGTCCTGCAAAATAATTACCTGAGCTTTACTGAAGGTTGTCCTGGCTTATTAATTTTTACGTATTTTTATCCACAAATTTATTTTTTTTTGCTATATGCACTACATATAAATCGAAATTAACCAAACATTGAATATAGTATCGCAAAAAGAGCCATCAATGCCGTGTTTTTACTGGCAATATTTTCAGAGGGGACTTAAGCATCATTTAGAGACAAGGGGGACAAAGGGGACAAGGAAGATTGGTAGCCCAAAGAAAAGGGTTCCTTTGCGAGGAGAGAAGGAACCCCAGTGCGTATTTGCGTAGAAAAGAACTCTGCAATCAAGCTAATCCAGTTTATGAATTATCCCCGTCTTTCAGGAATGCAACTATGCTATTGGTGCTTTTTGCTTACGCTTCATCCATAAACCCACAACACCAGCCACAGCAACACCAGCAGTAGAAACAGGTTCTGGGACTGGTTTGACAGTTGCAGATGTGATTGCTATTCTTCCAGCAGTTAAAGTATCGTTGATATCTATAACACTACTGAATCTTCCGCTAGATGCAACAGCCATAGGTAAGCCTGTAAAACCAGAGGGAAATGTTAATCCTAAACTTTCTGTGACTTCACCTTCGTTTGTACCTATGTTGTTACTAAATAGCAAACTATTCTGCATGACTTGACCAGTGTGTCCCAGCAAGCTGCTAGAAAATGTTCTCAAAATATTGTTAGAAGCATCTTTGAGAACAATAGACCAGTCATTTAAAAGGACACTCGTAGCAGTTGGTAGTTGGTCTATATCTACTGTATAAGTTCCAGAAAAAGAACCATTCTGTAAATCTACAGCTACTCCAGTGGAACCAGAAATAGCTTGAGGCGCGAATTGTCCAGAAATATTAAATGTTTTTAAAGTTACAGCCTGTGCAGGAGCATTACCCACAGTCGCTAACATTGCAGCACCAAGGGCAATACCAGCAGTCGCTTGAGATAGTTTTTTGTAAGATGTTGTCAGCATGAGTTGAATTTCTCCAAAATTAGGTTTCATAAAATGGGGGAGTGTCAATAAACTTTTTGCCAAATTACTTCTGCACTAGAAAGAAATTTCCAGCAGTTCATAAAGTAGACATCAAGTTATTGCATTAACGGCAGGTTATATATCAATCAGCTTGATAACCTCAGTAGTTTCTTTTAAGTGATTTCCTACTGATTTGCATCATGTCGAAGCAGCACAAAACGCGCTGTGCAAGCGATATTTACGCAAATTAGCAGAAGTCGAAATTATGAGGTTCAATAGCTTTTGCAATGTCAGAAATGCTGTTTTGGCTACGCACTTGCTCAATTAAATAAGTACACTAATTTAGCTCGCTGCCTTACATCTCTAATTAACTCCCTAGTTCCTTAAAGCTCGATTGTCATCGTTGCCTTTGCATATTTCCATACTGTCAGTAGAAAAAGAAAACGGCAATAAAAATCTGGTTATTTTACGAAAAGATTAAATTCCTATTTCCGTACTATCTCAGTGAAAATTCTCTCTGTATTTGATTACGTAAGGATTTATCAATACTGATATCCGAAGATGCAACATTACTTACGTAATTTTTACTTAGTGGAAAGTTTACAATGAAATAGGTTAGGGGCTAGGGGATGAGGGAGACAAGGGAGACACGGGGGACAAGGGGGACAAGGGAGACACGGGAGATACGGGGGACACGGAAGCAAGATTTCTACCTTGTCTCCCCCCTCTACCTTGTCTAATCCAACTCAGCACTAATGAGTTTCTTCATCTTGATCAAGGGCTTCTACTTTTTCTTGTAAAGGTTTGACAACTTTGGCGATCGCTTCTTGAATAAAAGCTTTAATAAACTCATCGCGGCGGTTCATTTGAAACTGGCGCTGTACTACCTCTGTCATACCGCCGTCGCCCCAATCTTGATCATGGCGAAAATATTCAATAAAACTTTTGCCGGCAATGCGGGTTAAATATGCGGCTGTTACGCCTTGAATGGCTCGGCCAATAATAAATGTGGCAACATTCAATTGCAAAGCTGTGGAGACTAATTGAATCGCGCCTTTCACTATCCCTAAACTAGCGATAGTTTTTGCTAAAGATAAAGCTAATTCCCGTCCCCGTTCCATATTCAACTCGCAGCCGTAGACTCTGCCAATTTCTACAACCATTTGGGCGTTGACGGCGGCTGTCGCCAATAAATCTACAAAAGGTAAGGGTGTAACTGAGACGACACCAGCCCCAATCCATTGAAATCGCTCAACAATTTTATCGGCTTGGCGGCGACGCTGGGCATCGATGAGTTTACGTGCTTCTTCACCCAGGCGTAAAGATTGCAGCAAAATGTTATCCGCCACTAAATCCTCGCCCTCAGCCCGCAGTACAGCCGCCATCCGCCGCAGCAGTGGGACAATATCTGGTTCTGGTTGATAAAGTTCCCCTGTTTCTAATTGTGCCGATTGGGGGTTAGCCGCGATCGCCACCACGTCGTGAGCAGAAATAAAACCCCGGACTCGTTCACGCAACCGTGCCAAAATCACTTCTTTATTTTCATCTGTATACAGGTCAGTTTTATTCAGAATTAACAGCGATCGCTTGCCAATTTCTGCTAAACCCCGCAATGGTTCATATTCTGAGCGACGCAGGTCATTATCCACCACAAACAACAATAAATCTGCGGCTGTCGCCAGTTCTCGCGCTAACTGTTCCCTTTCTGTACCTGCGACTCCTGCTTCTAAAATTCCCGGTGTGTCGGTAATTAAAATTTTGCGGTCTAATCCCTTCAACCGCAAACAATAAGTTTCGCCGACTGTGGTAGTACCCATTGGCGCATTGACTTGACCCACCATCCGCCCCATAATCGCATTCACCAGGGAAGTTTTACCGGCACTTCCTGTACCGAACACCACAACTTGAATTTCACCCCGTGCTAAATTAGCTTCAATTTCCCGCGATCGGCTTAATAAAGCTTGTCGGGCGACTTCATCTTGTATTTGCGATACTTGTTGGCGCACAGCTTGGAGTGTGGAGGAAGCTGCATCAGATTTTGCCGCCGGGATTTGGGCTGGTGTCACCCGCCTGCGCCCTTGGCGAGAACGTTTTTCTCCAGCCTGAAGCACCAGAACGTAATAAACAAACGCCGCCACTAATCCACCAATCAAGACAACCAGCAGCAACAGCAGCAAATTACCGAGTAATGGTGAATAAGACAATTGCCAATAAAGGCGTGATAGGGAATCTATCAGCCATAGGCTCATTGCCAAAATGACAATTAGACCAACAATTAGCGTTACTATGCGCGATAAAGGCATGGGTAGCGGGAGTTAGTATTCAAGAGGCACTTTTTTAATAGTAGAACTGATGGCGTGGGGAGTGGGGAGTTCGGAGAGACAAGGTAGAGGGGGGAGACAAGGTAGAGCTTTCAAGGGCAGGCTTTTTTTATTAGACAAATTTTTGGGCTTTTAAAACCAAAATTATTGTCTGAACAGTTAAAACTACGTTTCATAATTGAGAATATTCTCAACTATTTATCGAAGGTTTAAAAACCTGCCCTTGAAAGGACAAGGTAGAGGGGGGAGACAAGGTAGAGGGGGGAGACAAGGTAGAAAGAGAAAGATTGCTTCCTTGTCCACCTTGTCCCCTCGCACCCTTGCACCCTTGCCCCCTCGCACCCCTGCACCCACCCCTTACCCTCTACCTACGGAAATCCCTGGATATGACGCATCACCTCTGCTACTGACCAAGCTTGAGCGATCGCACCTCTGGGGGTGTGTGGGGGGTCGCCGTCAAAAATTTCGGAAATGGAGCCAAGGCAAGCATCAGCAAGAAAATGGTCGATGAGGGGTTGCCAATGAAAGGGTATTGGTTGTTTGGGATAAAAACGCTGCCAAGCACGAATAAACGGCCCAATTAACCAACTCCAAACTGTACCTTGATGGTAAGCGCGATCGCGCTCATGAGTCATACCTATATACTTACCGACATATTCGGGATCAATGGCATCCAGGCTACGCAGTCCATAGGGAGTCAGCAAGCGATAAGTTGCTAAGTCAAGTACCTGACGGCCTTGTTGTTGGGAAAATCCACAATGATGTAAAGATAATGCAATCACAGCATTGGGGCGAATTTGGGAGTTACGGCGATCGTCTGGTTCAATGGTGTCGTACAAGTAACCCAACATCGGGTTCCAGAATTTTTGTAGGGAAACTTTTACCTGTTGTGCTTGCTGTGTATAACGTTGCGCTTGTTTGGCTAAACGTGGTGCATCCTCCACTCGCATTTGGCTTAAGCGTTGCGCCCATTGGCTCATCCAACACAAAGCCGAATACCACAAGGCATTAATTTCTACTGGTTTACCATAACGCGGCGTGATAGGTTGACCGTTAACTAGTGCATCCATCCAAGTTAAAGCTACACCGCGAGCATACCAACCCACTAATCCATCTGTAGCATCAACTTGGATGTTATAACGTGTACCACCTACAAAGGCTTTGTGAATTTGCTGCACTATCGGGAATTGGTCTGCTAAAAATTCCCAGTCTTGGGTAGCTTCTAAATACAGTCCTAATGTTTCAATCCACCACAGCGCCGCATCAATACTGTTGTAAGATGGCTCACCATCAACATCAGGAAAGCCATTGGGAATTAAACCGTGGCGACAGTAAAGCCCCAAGGTGTGTAATACTCCTTTGGCTAATTCGTAGCGTTGCGGTACTAATGCTAGACCTGGTAAGGCAATTAACGCATCACGTCCTCTGTCGTTAAACCAGTGATAACCAGCAATAATGGTTGGGCCAGCCACGGCAGCCCGATACACAATAAACTGATCACTGGCTTTGATTAGTTGTTGCCAAATCAGCGATTGAGTATTCAGTAGTGGACAAGAAACAGGGGGTAGAGGGTTTTCCTTGGCTGATATTGCTTTACTCGTTAATAAGCCTGTTGTTGATTGCCAATCTTGATGTTTGGGTTGAATGTAGCCAAAAATCTGGCTGAGTCTTTCTTGTTCTGCTTCGACTGCTTCTGCAAAGCTTTCTGGTAATAGCGGGCTTTGTTGGGGATCAGGAAAACCTAACCTTGCTTCCAAAGTGACGCTATCTCCTGGCTGGAGAGTGACGATTAAATAGCCAGGACTATACAAGTCTTCATAATTACCTAATCCCCGCCGTGTTTCTTCTGGTAAGACGTAATTCCAATACCAAAATGCGTCTGCTTGATATTTCCCCTGTGTCCAGCGTAAATACCAAGGTTTACCAAAGTGTCCCGATGCGATCGCTTGTAGGCAAACTTGTTGTTGCCCTAACAATTGGGAAAATTGTAATCCTGTGGCAGTTTGTTGATGATGAAAGTCGCGATCACAAATCAACAACCTCAGTTTTAAAATCGCTGTCTCTAGGCCGTCATAACGATAGTGAATCAAAATCCGATGGGAGTGGGGGCTATTTTCCCTACTTCCCTCAACACCACAAGGCATTAACAGTTGTCTACTTAACTGCCAGTGTTCGTCACCCCAAATCCATTTGGGTACGGGGTTAATATCAAAAGATCGGAGAAATTCGTAACCTCTGGGCTTAATCTCTCCACTACCCCAAATATTTGTTCCTAATGCCACAACCCCCTTCGATACTTCTAAACTCGCCTCCAAGTGTGACAACAGCAAGTCACGCCCTGATGGCGGATTTGTAGCAGCAAATAACCAACCGTGGTAGGTGCGTGTGCGGACATCAGAAACTGTCCCACTGGCAAAACTGCCTAAGCCATTGGTGAGTAACCATTCTCTTGTATCTAAATTGGTCATTTGCTACTCAAAATCGTTATGACTATGATATAGTCGTAACAGATCGTAATTAAACTGTGAATCAGCGTAGATGGGTGAGTTTACCTGACCCGGATTCTAACGCTACTAAAACGAAATATAAGTTGAAGGAGAATTAGGTTAATGTCCCTCACTTACGGAACAGAAGGAAGCCTCCGCGTTGGTCAACAAGCTCCCGACTTTACAGCAACTGCTGTATTTGATCAGGAATTCAAGACAATCAAACTTTCCGACTATCGTGGTAAGTATGTAGTCTTATTTTTCTACCCCCTAGACTTTACCTTTGTTTGTCCTACTGAAATCACAGCATTTAGCGATCGCTACGAAGAATTCAAGAAACTTAACACTGAGGTTCTCGGTGTTTCCGTTGATAGTGAGTTCTCCCACCTCGCTTGGATTCAAACTGATCGCAAATCTGGTGGCGTAGGCGACCTCAATTATCCCCTAGTTTCCGACATCAAGAAAGAAATTAGCGCCGCTTACAACGTGCTTGATCCAGCAGCAGGAGTAGCATTGCGTGGTCTGTTCTTGATTGACAAAGATGGTATCATTCAACACGCTACTATTAACAACCTAGCTTTTGGTCGTAGCGTTGATGAAACCCTACGGACATTACAAGCTATTCAGCACGTCCAATCACATCCAGATGAAGTTTGCCCTGCTGGTTGGCAACCTGGTGATCAGACAATGACTCCTGATCCTGTGAAGTCTAAAGTTTACTTCGCTTCCGTCTAGAATTTTCTCGCTTTCAATTCCAATAGTTTTTGTTGGCATTGAAGGCAAAATTCATTTTTACCACAGATAAACACTGGGTTTATCTGTGGTTTTTTGTATTAATAAGCTTTTTCTAGCTAATGATCGCTTGACTTTTAAGACAGCTACTATAATTTAATGTTTACTTGATAAATCGTCTCTAAACCTAATATTACTTACAGCGTTTTTCATCTCAATGAGGTACATTCCTCTAGTCTCTAGTCCCTAGCCTCTAGCCTCTGTCCCCTATCAACTTGTACTGCACTAAACTGATAAACGCTATATACCAATTTGAAAAAAGAATGCGACAGATGGAAATCAAGAAAGTCTTACTGGTAACTAGAATAACCCTGTTTATTTATATAAGCTAATAAAATAATGAATCATCCAATTTATAAATGTGGATGGCAACGGAAGCATCCTGCCATTCGAGACAAAAGCTAACAATGTCTCTAAATTTTGCAGCAGGAGCCTACCCGTCGTAACGCTTGTACATTTGATTTGAGATTTACCGGTTGCTGAGTGTTAGGATGCTTACTTTTTATGAGCCGGAGGTGTTAATCTTCTTTTCTACCAAAAACCATCTGTAAAATCATGGGAATACCACCACTTTGGTGATACTTATCTGCCCAAGCGCGGATAACTTCGTCAAGTTCCTCCATTGCTTGATCCCACTTTTCTGGAGGAATATCCAGTTCTTCTAAAGCACGCATGGAATTTGGTCGTTTTTCTGCCCAGTTTCTCATCATCCGAAAATACCGAGCGGTATCTTCTAGCATGATATAGGTACGTTCTTGATCGTCTGCTGGTGCGTAAAAAGGACGAGTTAGCGCATAGAAGGGCATTCCCCAAGGTGAATCAATTCTTGTCACCGTACCTGAATAAAGTAGGCGGCGCTTGATGTGTTCTGCTAAGGCTTCACTCAAGGGCATTTGATGTTCAGGCGGGAGGACTTCTTGCGATCGCTTATGCAAAAATTCAATTAGTTCGAGAAATTCAAACGAACTCACTAATTGTGCGTCTGGCAAGTTACCAGGTAATTTTTGCTCAATTTGTTTTTTCTCTTCACTTGTCAGGCTAGTTCCTGGCACACGGGATCGCCCTGGTTGCCAAGGGTATTTTTCCATCCAGACATAAGGCAGTTGAATTAAATAGCGTGGTTCTTGAGAACCCAACATTTTTAGCAACTTGCCTTCCGTCAGAGCTTGTCTGACTTCTTCCACAATAATTTTGACCCTTTTTGGCTCCAGGTGGTGCAAATGACCCGTCATTCTCAGGTTTTGTCCCTGTTCAAGATAGGTCATATAAATTGCACACTTAGCTGCCGTAGCTGCTGCATCTAAGAATGCTCCATGCCTGTGCCCACTAGTCCGCATAGCACTAAAAGCCAGATAAAGCATGATCTGATCCATTGCACTAGGGCCAAGTTGTTTGATCAGATCTATGTCGTTACTCATATTACAGACAGTTAAATAGCACGTTTACAGATTTATAGTCAGAGGGAAGTAAGTAGTATACACCCAAACTTTAGGCGATATTTTTACTTGAGACTTTCTAGGATGCTGTGACTTTCAGGTTACTAGCAGTTGAAATTGCCAATGGCTCCGAATTATATAGCAAATCACTACTAAAAAGAAGTTAGTTGATTTGGCTATTGTCATCTTTTCCTGACAGATTCACAAATAACCATGAAATTCCTCTACTTGTCATACCAATTACAAAACCATCTATTTTTCCGATTTAATCTATAAAGATTGTCTTCGGTAGCCAGGATGTTACAACCTAGGTTAGTTCACAAACGGAAAATACTTCCTGATTGTGGCAACACCTAACCAGCCGATGGACTTGATGGTATGCACCTTTCCCAAGAATGACTGCTTTCTTTGGGTTTGTAGAGAATTCTGGTTACTCGTCGATTTCCTATTCGTGATGAGTAATCTGAGAGTCAATCATCTACTGAACTTGAATCAAATTACAGGTTTAGCAGATACTAGTAGACTACCATAATGCTCACAGCTTTCGGCAAATTTCGGGCATCTTTAGGTAGTTAGTACTTAGAGAAATCTAATTCCTCAAATCAGGTAGATAGTTTCCCGTCCAAAATACCGTTTATTGCCTTTAATCATGATATTCTATTCTGTCAGCTTTTTTATCAAGTTTATGTAAATTAACTCAATCTTAATATTATATTAAGACTCTCTATTTTTTAGTTTACACAATAGGAATTATTAAGGATTCCTGATATTTCAATGAATATAAAAAAGCCGCTTTTACGGTATGTAGTATCTGATGATTTTATAGCCCCTTTTAACTGTAAAACCTATGTTTTGAGGTGGTGAGTAGCAGTGAATATGTTTCAATATTCACAGTATCAGAATTGTAAATTACGTACAGGAATAGTAACTTTCTTATTTATTTTGTCCTAAATATTTGGGTGTTAAACAGGTCGGAAAGTTAGTCAAAAGGCTGTTGTACGTTGTTATTTATAAAATATACAGGTATCTGGTGACGTAATGCAATTACCAGATTTCATATTGTTTGACTTTTAGAGTGATACCAAGGGTAATAAATTTATCGGTGAAAGACTGACTGAGAGTTCAGAGCCTAGAGCAGAGGGTTTTGCTGCTAATGTACAAATTTCCCAAATCATTCTGGATTAACCGGACAATATCTAAAAAAGTTTTAGGATGCAGGATTTTTGGGAATTGTATAAGACGATTGACTTGGATTGATTACTAAGTTTGTCGTCGCCTGTTGACAATTATTAAAACAAAATAAAAAATTGAAAAGTTAAAAATCAAAGTTGAGATAATCAAAGTTTTATTTAACATTCGACTTTTAACTTTCCTCACGGACACATATAGCAGGGGACAGGTAATAGGTGACAGATGACAGGGGTAAAAGCTTTGTGGTGTCTGTGTCTAAGTCTTATTATTTATCGATGCCCTAAGCAACTTGGCTACTGCTATAGCTGCTTTATGTTATTTAATTTTCAGCACTTGATGATTTAACTTGATGACGCATTTTCTCAAAACTAAAAGCCGCAGCACCAAATGTGACAAATAAAACGCCGAGAATCTGAATTATTTCTAAATTTTCTTGAATCAACAACCCAGCAAACACTACGGTTAATATCGGTACGCCTGCGCCAATAATTGCCGATCGCAAGGCTCCAAGTTTACCAATACCAATATTGTTGAGGACATAGCTTAAAAGTGTCAGCACGCCCAAAATAAAGGCACTTAGAATAATCTCTAATAACTTAGAACCATCAATTGTTAAGCTCCAAGCGGTTGGTAAAGGTAACATCAAACCAATGAAGCTCAAAACAAACATGGTGGTGAAACTAACTAAAGTAAAAGACACAGGATGCAGTTTAGCGGCGCAGACACGAGTCAGCATCACGTAGCAGGCAAAGGCGATCCCACCAAAAATTGCGGCACTGCTACCAATAGAAAAATCGCTGATCCCCGCCGTTGCAGCACCAGCTAAAACTAATAATTCACCTAAGAAAATCGCACCAATGGCAGCCCCACGCACGCTATTGGGTTTATCACGGAATAACAGCCAAGACAACAAACCGCTAATACCGGGATAGATAAAGAATAGTGCGATCGCCATACCCGTTGTTACTTGACCAATTGCCAGATAAATCAACACCTGCGATAAAAACAAAAAGCAACCACTCGCAATTGATAGTTGCAACACTCTCTTAGCTTTCACCTTAGCGGCTGAAGGCTTACCTTGAAATGATTCCATTAAGTTTTTGATATCTTGCCAAACTTGGGGGTGCATCATCGGTGCTAACAGCAACGTGAGCGGTACTACAATCGCCAAGCGCAGCAATAAAATTAAGAAAATATTCCCCAAAGTTGGTAATAATAACCGTTCTACAGCCAAGCTGCCCACCACCGCAGAACTTTGGTGGAACATCATTTTTACAGCGACGTTATACAGTGAAGACACCACCGTAGACAAAACAACTAGCAAAAACCCAATCTGCACTGGAGATAAACTTTGAGGTTTGCTAGGTCTTCGGGATCTGCGTGCTGGTGCAGGCGGTGGAGAAATTGGTTCATCTTCTACTAAATCTGCACTGATAACCGAAACTGGCTCACTAGCCTTGCTAGAAGGAGATTGGATTTGCGTTTCTGGTACATCAAACCGGAGTACAGCATTTTGTTCACTGGCTACAACATTGCTAGATGTAGATTCCGCCACATCTTTGTCCGGTAAAACAATTGGTTCCGGTGGTTTTTCCTTGGGGGGAAAGTCCTTGGGAGCGATGGAAATTGGCTGAGTGGGGCTTTCCTTAACTGGTGGAACAATTACGGCTGAAGATGTTTCTGCTGAAGAAGCAGTCGTTTGGTTGTCATTCGATTTATTGGTGACTTCCGATAACAGAGGGTAATTTACCGGCTGTGGCTCATCTGGTTGTAAAACTGTAGCTGAAGATACTGTAAAAGAATTAGCAGGCGATCGCTCGTTTGATTGTAAAACTGTCGGGGGAGATACTTTCACAGCACTTTCCAACTTTGGCTCATCTGGTTGTAGAACCGTTGGTGGCGATGGCTTTGTAGGTTGGGTAGTTTCTTGGATAGCTTTAGTTAATTCCCCACGCAGGCGATTAACTAATTCCTCTACAATCGTTTCGCCTTGCTGTTGTTGGCTTTGCATCCGAACCAACTGCTGAGACAAATTACCTTGATAATTTTTTAGTTCTTGTTGCAGCGAATTAAAAGTAATGGTCAGAGTATCATCCAAACTGCCCAGCATTTGTTTAATCTGCTCATTACTTTCGGCTGATTTTAGTACTGCTTGTTCATCAGCACCAGTCATTTTTAGTTCGTTAGCTAAATTCTTCAGTGATGATTGCAGTTGAGAAGAAATATGTTTGGCTAAAACTTCTGCCAACTGTCGGATTAACACCTGCTGTTCGGTAATTTGTCGCACTTGTTGTAAGTGTTCTTTTTCCTCTAGCAGTTTTTGAATGTCATCGTACAGTCGTTCTTTATCTGCTTGTAACCGTTTAATTTCTTCTTGCAATGATCTCAGCACATTTTGTTGGAGATTTTCTAAATCCTCCACAACAGCCCAGAGTGCTGTTTCTGCTGATCTCGATAGTTCGCCTCTAACTCGCGGGCTATCTGGCCGTTTTTCAATTCGCCCCATTAGCTTCTAACCTCTAACACCTTGAAGATAAAGCTGCTTCCCGTAAATTTGCTTGGCGCTCATACTAAATTTCAGTATTTTGTCAGATAGACCAAAAAATTTAACAAGATTTGCACGTATCAAAGTAATTTTGTCACGCTGAACACAGCTTGGCAAAGTATATAGTCTTGGGCTGTACAGCTTCACATAGTTTGTGCCACGTATCAGCCAGAAAATTCATTCCTTTAAAAGTGAGATTTTGAAATATAAAATCTATCACTCAATATAAGTACTTACTATTTTGATAGCAACAGTAAATTTTAAATACTTGCGAATAAATGCCTGGAAATGATTCAGGATAATAACTTTGTAAAAGCTAGATGTAAATCATTCTAGAATGTAACTTTGGCAACAGTTTACATTTATCTGAGAGCTTAGTTTGTTTTCCTGGGGAATTTTTAAGTATTATTCTCTCCTAAAATATATTTTAGCTACTTCTAGTATTTCAAAGTATTCCGCAAAAGGCATCAGGATAATTTAAATATTTATTTTGCAATTTTTACTCCTAGTTTTTTTGAATTAGGCATCCATCAACAAATTTTCCCAGTGAATTTAAAAACCCTATTCCCTACTCCCTACTCTCTACTCCCCATTTTCAGTTAGTGCCAAACCAACCGCGCAATACTAAAGATACTTGCACTCAGGACTGCACTTAAAGGAACTGTAATTAACCATGCAGCAGAGATCGCTTGCAGAGTTTGAAATTTAATTGAGTTCAGGCTCTGCACCATCCCGATCCCCACTACACCCCCAACCAGTGCGTGAGATGTCGAAACAGGTAAACCCAAGCGAGAAGCTAAAAGAATGGTAGTGGCGGTAGCTAGTTCGGCACAAAACCCACTACTAGGTTGCAAAGCAATGATGTTTTCGCCAATGGTAGCAATGACGTTTTTTCCCCAAATCGCTAAACCTGTAACAATTCCTGCACCACCAACAACCAAAATCCACAAGGGGATATCGATACCATTGATTGGTACGTTACCAGTAGCGTTGATATAAACGATCGCCGCTAAAGGTGCGATCGCATTTCCCACATCGTTAGAACCATGTGCAAACGCAACAAAGCAAGCACTGAGTAGTTGGTAACGACCGAATAATCTTTCAACGGGAGTCGGGAGTTGGGAGTTGGGAGTGGGGAGTAAAATATTATTCCTCTGCTCTCTGCTCTGTGTATCTCCTGCCTCTTTTTCTAGTTGTCGCCAACTCATTACAGTCAGTCCCACGGCTGCTAATGCACCTGTGAATAAGGGGATGTCATATACAGGGATGTTAATTCCTACTTGTGCAGTTAAGAAATTCGTTAAAGGTTGCGTTAGCGAAGGTAGGACAATCACGCCAAACACGCCCAACAAAGCCGAACTCAGCCAAGGAATCCATTCTCTTAGCTGTGCAACTTGATTTGGTTGATTTAAAATCCAGCGTTGAATTTGGCTGTAAAACAAGGCTGCAATACTACCGCTAATTATCGGTGTGAGTAGCCAACCAATGGTAATCATACCAATTGATGACCAATCAATTGCACCTATACCCATTGCCACAGCACTAAAGCCTGCGATCGCACCAACGACGGCGTGAGAAGATGATACAGGTAAACCTTTGGCAGTAGCAATTTGCAACCATACACCGCAAGATATTAATACAGTAATCATCCCTGTTACCAATAATTGGGGTGTGGCAGCAAATAAACTAGGATTGGCAACCTTTGTTGCTAAAGTTTCTGACACCTCATGCCCAAATAAGACAGCGCCAGTAAACTCTAAAACTCCAGCAATAATGATGGCTTGTTTGAGAGTCACAGCTTTGGAACCCACAGAAGTTCCCATTGCATTGGCAACATCGTTAGCACCAAGATTACAGGCGACATAAAAAGCGAGGATGGCAACTATCACTAAGGTCATGGGCATAAGTTGGGGTAGATGGAGATCGGTGGAAAGTCAGAAGTAGTCAAGTAGAGAATAAATTTTCATACTTTATACTTCATACTTCCCACTGGAATTGACAATCAGCTATAAGTATTTTCTACGTGTTAGCTTGTTTGCCCGGATCAAGGATAGATTAATATTTTGTATGTATCAGGAGAAGGGGCGATCGCTTGTTCTACGGCTGCTGATAAATCTTTGAGAGGGTAGCGATCGCTAATTAAGGCGGGAATATCAATCCGCCGATTAAATACAATATCCGCCGACAGCGCCTGAAGACGGTAAGAAGAACTGTAACTCCCCATCAAATCAATTTCTCGGCGATAAAGAATATTCGGATTGATAGGAATTTCTAATTCATCGGGAAACTCAGCGAAAAACAGTATTTTTCCCCCTTTACGAGTGCAGTCTAGTGCTTGAAAAAACGCCTTTTCACTAGGTACAGCCAACAAGGTCACATCCACACCTAGTCCATTTGTGAGGGCGTGAATTTTCGTGGGTAAATCGGGATCACGGGCATCAAAAGCTGCTTCTGCACCAACCTCCAAAGCTTTTTCGATTCTAGAGGGCAGTAAATCAGTGGCGATCGCTTTTGCCCCAAAATACTTCACCAACATCACAAACATTAACCCAATCGGCCCGGCTCCAGTGACTAATACTGTTTGTCCGGGGGCAATTTGGGCTTTCTTCACTGCTTTGAGACAGCAATTTGTCGGTTCCACAAAACTTGCTTCTTCAAAACTAATATCTTCGGGGATCGGAATTAAACCACCATTCTGCACAATGTGTCCTGGTACTTTCACATACTCTGCAAAACCACCACCACTAGCATTAAACCCTGCTGTGGTAGAGATATTTTTGTAGACATTGCACATCGAGAAATTTTCATTTAAACAATAAGCGCAACGCATACATGGGATGTGGTGCATCACCGCTACCCTTTGTCCCACTTGCCAACCTCTAACTTCTGAACCCACGGCGGCAATTTTTCCCGCAGTCTCATGTCCAAATATGCGTGGCGGTTCATAAAGAGGATAAAGGATTTTTTTAATATCCGACTGACACAGCCCCACAACTTGCACCTGCACCAGTACCTCATCTGGTTCTAGGGTTGGAACTGGGATTTCTTCGTAAGAAAGTTGATTTACGCCTCTGAATACCTGTGCTTTCACGTTGATTTTTTTCACTGCTCAACAATCTTAGATGTAACATTTGCAGTCAACGTTGAGCTATAAACTCAGAGATTTTTGTGTTTCCACTAATTTTTAGATAGATTCATGAGATAAAATTTTGCTTGTAAATCCCGGTAACTGTTTACTCAACAGTTCAAGTAACTGAATAAAAGTTTTAGGACTTCTTTTATAATTTTGGGACTGTTTCTGGAGAACTTGAATCATTTCTCTTGGGTATTCATCGAATAGCTCACTCAGAAAATTATCAGGCGACTGTGCTTTGACATGCCACGGTGTTAAAGCTTGGTTTTGAAAATCATTAAGATTATTCGTGACAATGATATCAGCTTTGACTATGACCGCAGCAGCAAGAACATGACGGTCTTTGGGATCATTCGTCATAGCCTGTTCTAATTCCCAAGGCACTTCGTCAACCATTGCTTCAGGAAAAGCATATTTGATAACTTCCTCTAAGTTTTTAGCGCCTTCAGCAGAAATCTTACCCCTGAGAACTAGATTACTCATTGCTTCATCTAAGATTCTCTGTGACCAATAAGGTAGATACAGTCCAGATTCCGCAGTGGATAGCAAGGTGTCTCTTAAGTACATTGGAAATAAAACACACGCATCTAAGATAACTTTGAGCATAGCTATTTTCCTAAGCTGTTACTCAGCATCTTCATACAAACCAGCTTCTTCAGTCATCTCTATTAGCTCTTGCAAAAATTTTCTACGCTTGCTATCTCGCTGCTGTTTATACTGCTGCAAATCTTCAAATCGTACACGCCGATGAGTACCTACCATGATGTAGGGAATTTCACCTTGCTCTAACAACTTAATTAGATAGGGACGTGATACGTTCAGAAAGTCGGCTGCTTGTTGTGTTGTGAATTCTTGCTCTTGAATTACTATTGAGACTAATTTACCTGATGCCATTGCCTGAACAACTTTACGCAACACTTTATCTACTGATTCAGGGATGGGAATTGTTTCGCCATTTGCGCCTACTAAATGCAGTTGAGTATCTTCTGGTTTCAGTATACTTTCTAGCTGCTTGATAGATTGAATTTCTTGTTCTTGAAGTAAAACTGGCTCTAATGGTTTGTTCTGTTCAGGGATGATGGAATTCATGGCGAAGTCTATGCAACTGTAATATCACAATTGTATTTCATAAACGCAATATCCGAAACAAAGTGCGATCGCTCGCTTCCTACAGTTGGACAACTTAGCAAATAGATAAAAACCACTAAATCTAACGGTCATATCGATTATTTGTTCTAAACATCGGCAAGTCGATAGATTAACCGTATATTATGGATAGAGCAATAAAACTATCAAAACAAAAAGACAAATTTAGCGTTAATCAGCCGATTAATTGCATTTTTGTCAAATTTCGCTGTGCATTTTTGAATAGCTGCTCACAGCATTTTTGCAAGCCAAGTTAGAAGGAGTGAATGTGAATAACGCCATATTAATCAACGACAGCTTAACAACAACAGGACAAATTTCAGTAAAACAGCTAGAGCAAGCTATCCAAGAAGGTTATAAATCCGTGTTAAATTTGCGATCGCCTGATGAATTAGGATTTTTTCGGGATGAGCAGAAGCTTGCGGAAAAATTGGGACTATATTATGCCAACGTACCTGTCAAGCTAGAAGCACTGAATGAGGAATTGATTACCCAAACCCTAAAGACGCTAGAACAGCTACCTAAACCAGTTCTCATCCACTGTGCAGCCGGAATGCGTTCAACAGGAATTGCGCTGTTAAGTATAGCCATCAAAGAAGGACTAAACGCAGAACAAACCTTAGCTAAAGCCAAAAGTTTAGGCTTTGGCTTTCTAGAAGACTTTAATGGTTTTAGTGTGAGTCCGAGGCTGAAGCAATTATTTGTTAACTATGTGAATAAACATGCCAAAGTAGCGGTACTTGCTCGCTAAATTTTATTACTCCGACAACAGTGAAATTTATAAGTTTCAATGTTGTCGTAATTTTATATAGCCTTTCCTGGTCTGCTGAGTTACAAATTTATCTGCGGCCATCGGCGGTTAATTATTCTTGCTTGTACTTCACTAGAATGAGAAAGGCTATAACAGAAAATGTTATTACGGTTAGCCATTGTAATACCTTGATGCCATTTATTGAGTTCAGCAGAATTTGAGAATGGAAAAGCCTCTGAGAGGTTGTTTTAAAAGTCTGCTTGTTGGTAGCAAAATACTTTAGATCCCCCTAAATCCCCCTTAAAAAGGGGGACTTTGAGATTAATTCCCCTCTTTTTAAGGGGGGCTAGGGGGGATCAACGAGTGCTTGAAACTACGGATAAATACTTTTCAAACATCCTCTGACATTGATTTAAAACCTTTAACTTAAATGGTTTCATTTTATCCAAGTAAACTGAGCAGTAAGCCTAGATTTATCGTCATACCTTTGATAGCTGCGGATACTCTTCTGCGGATAGAGTTTTTTCCCTTATGGCACACTTATTATATTGGATGTTATCTTTAATTGCTGAAAACAATTACAAAATACATATAAAAAATATTTTTTAGTTAAGACAAATTTGGATATGAATTATAAAAAAATATTGAGTTTACACCAAAATCAGCAAAGGAAAAATTCAACTCATCATCAACCACAACCTCAACCAATTGTATATAGCATTGCTCATGCAATTGCTGGAAGAATCCGCTTGCGAGTGCCGCGACTTGCTAAAGATAAAGAGTATGCCAATAAACTGAAGGTAGCAATAGAATCTCAAATTAAGAATGCAAAAGTGAGAATTAACCCTTCAGCTTCGTCTATTGTGATTAATTATCCATCAGGTTTAATGCCAGATGAACAAATGCGATCGCAGTTAGTTCATCTAATTCAAACCGCCCCAAATATCGTATTACCAACCAAGGTCAGCAATAAAACAATTGTCACAACTATTTTTGATGCTTGCGCTAACTTAATAGAGAGCTTACGTAACGCCAACAAAGCACGTAACGCTATTCAGCATCGAGAACTGCGAAAAGACCGTTGGGAAAGATTACTTTCGACTGGAGAAAGGATAATTCAAGGACTTAAATCTGCTGTAGTGTTTATCTTACCTGGCAAGCAGTGGCGATCGCAATCAGTACTCAACTCTGCTTAATTCTTCAGATTTGATAATTTAACATATTGTCCAATAGGTAATGTCTTGGTCGGTTTTTACTCTACCAGCCAGATTGTTTTTCGTCAAAATGTAGTTAGTGGTGCAGCACATAGCACTTTTATCTAGTGCAGGTAGGGAATAGGGAATGGGGAGTCGGGAGTAGGAAAGAAGCCTGATCTGAATGTACTGATTTTTTTCCCAAATCAAATATGAGTCCTATACTTTTGAGCAGTCCCTTGTAGAATGTTGGCAGAAATCAACAACTTGAAGCTAAAAATTCATTAGTCATTATGCGTTTACTACATACAATGTTACGGGTAGGGAACCTAGAAGAATCATTGAAATTTTACTGTGATCTCCTAGGTATGAAATTACTGCGTCAAAAAGATTATCCAGGGGGAGAATTTACCTTGGCGTTTGTTGGCTATGGTGATGAAAGTGACAATGCAGTAATTGAATTAACGTATAACTGGGGAGTAGAAAAATACGAATTAGGTAACGCTTACGGTCATATTGCTTTGGGAGTAGATGACATTTATGCTACCTGTGAAGCAATTAAAAATCGTGGTGGTAAAGTAACGCGGGAACCAGGGCCAATGAAACATGGTTCGACAGTCATTGCTTTTGTGGAAGATCCCGATGGCTACAAAATTGAACTCATTCAATTGGGGACTCAAGGATCAGCCGCCAAGCAAACATCACAAGAACAACTGGTATCGCAATAATTTTTGATTAGGATTAGGGTGTAAGGGGCAGAATCAAGTCAAAAGTTAAAAGTCAAAAGGTTTTTTACTTTTGACTTCCCCGGTATTCAAAACCCTTACACCCATTCTTCATAGACAAACTTTGTGCGGAAGTCCTGACCCCTATACCCCCAAAGCATTCCCGAAAATAAATTACGCTAAACTTGCAACCACAGATACACGCGGATTTAAAGTCAATAGTGCTTGGATGATGATTTGGGGAGAGAATACGGTAAAAGTGTGAAGTGTGTGAAGTATGAAGTGTAAATGTTTATTCTTGTGGGTGGCAAGTTTCGTGGTTATAAATCCTTTATTATTGATTATTCCTCGCCCCTAGCTTATCGCTCTATTTCATCCTACGCTACTAACAGGGGATGCAGCGATCGCATCTCATCATAAGTCCTCTACCTTTTCCCAACTCCAATTTCTTAAATAAAATCCGCAATTCAACTTCGTAACGATGCAGCCTACAGATCCCAATAAATTTACAGATAAGGCCTGGGAAGCAATTGTTAAATCTCAGGATATAGTTCGTGCTTATAAACAACAACAATTAGACGTTGAACATTTAATTATTGCCCTTTTAGAAGAACCCACTAGTTTAGCGATTCGCATTTTAGCACGGGCGGAAATCGACCCCATCCGTTTACAACAGCAACTCGAAGCATATACTCAACGTCAGCCCAAAGTTGCCAATAATGACCAACTTTACCTCGGTCGCACTTTAGATGTGCTGCTTGACCGCGCCGAGGAAGCTAGAGTCAAAATGAAAGATACCTACATTTCTGTAGAACATATTCTCTTAGGTTTTGCAGAAGATGAACGTATTGGGCGGCGGATACTTAAAGGTTTTAATGCGGATAGTGGTACTCTAGAAGCGGCAATTAAAGCTGTACGCGGTAGCCAAAAAGTGACAGACCAAAATCCAGAGTCTCGCTACGAAGCATTGCAAAAATTTGGTAGGGACTTAACAGAACAAGCCAAAGCCGGAAAACTTGACCCAGTTATCGGGCGGGATGATGAAATTCGCCGTGTGATTCAGGTATTGTCACGCCGGAGTAAAAATAACCCCGTTTTAATTGGTGAACCGGGTGTCGGGAAAACTGCGATCGCAGAAGCCTTGGCACAACGTATAATCAACGGTGATGTCCCAGAATCGCTCAAAAATCGGCAATTAATTTCTTTAGATATTGGGAGTTTAATTGCTGGGGCAAAATATCGGGGTGAATTTGAAGACCGCCTGAAAGCCGTCCTCAAGGAAGTTATTGAATCTAATGGACAAATTGTCCTGTTTATTGATGAACTGCACACCGTTGTTGGTACTGGTTCCAACCAACAAGGGGCGATGGATGCAGGGAATTTACTCAAACCGATGCTGGCGCGGGGTGAACTGCGGTGTATAGGCGCGACAACCTTAGATGAATATCGCAAATACATTGAAAAAGACGCAGCCTTAGAACGCCGTTTTCAACAAGTGTTTGTCGATCAGCCTAACGTAGAAAATACTATCTCGATTTTGCGGGGTTTGAAAGAACGCTACGAAGTCCACCACAACGTCAAAATTTCCGACTCAGCCCTAGTGGCGGCAGCTACTTTGTCAGCCAGATATATTTCTGACCGCTTCCTACCCGACAAAGCCATTGACTTAGTAGATGAAGCGGCGGCACAGTTGAAAATGGAAATTACCTCCAAACCCTCAGAATTGGAAACCATCGACCGCCGCTTGATGCAGTTAGAAATGGAAAAACTGTCACTGGCTGGCGAAGAAAAAGTTCCTACTCAAACGCGGGAACGCTTGCAGCGCATTGAACAGGAAATTGACACCTTAAAGGTAAAACAGCAAGAATTTAACGAACAATGGCAAGGTGAAAAGCAGTTATTAGAAGCTATTAGTGTTTTAAAGAAAGAAGAAGAAGCATTGCGCGTACAAATTGATCAGGCAGAACGGGCTTATGATTTGAATAAAGCTGCTCAATTAAAGTATGGCAAATTAGAGGGTGTGCAGCGCGATCGCGAAGCTAAAGAAACCAAACTGTTAGAACTCCAAAGCCAAGGTTCGACTTTGTTGCGCGAACAAGTCACCGAAGCCGACATTGCTGAAATCGTCGCTAAATGGACAGGTATCCCCGTCAACCGTCTGCTAGAGTCCGAACGGCAAAAACTACTGCAACTCGAAAGCCATTTACACGAACGGGTAATTGGTCAACATGAAGCCGTCGAAGCCGTAGCCGCAGCCATTCGTCTCGCCCGCGCCGGGATGAAAGACCCCAGCCGCCCCATCGGTTCGTTTTTATTCATGGGGCCGACTGGCGTAGGTAAAACAGAACTCGCCCGTGCTTTAGCGCAGTTTCTCTTTGATTCAGAGGATGCTTTAGTACGCCTGGATATGTCCGAGTATATGGAAAAACACTCGGTAGCGCGGTTAGTTGGTGCGCCTCCTGGGTATGTGGGTTACGAAGAAGGCGGTCAACTTTCCGAGGCTGTGCGCCGCCATCCTTACTCAGTTGTGTTGTTGGATGAAGTGGAAAAAGCCCATCCAGATGTGTTTAATATTCTGTTGCAAGTACTTGATGATGGTAGAATTACTGATTCTCAAGGCAGAACAGTAGATTTTCGTAATACCGTAATTGTTATGACCAGTAACATTGGTAGCGAACACATTTTAGATGTGTCTGGTGATGATTCTAAATATGACATGATGCGGGAGAGGGTAACAGATGCACTGCGATCGCACTTCCGCCCCGAATTTCTCAACCGTGTAGATGATACCATTCTCTTCCACACCCTCAGCCGTTCCGAAATGCGCCACATCATCCGCATTCAACTCAAGCGCGTTGAGAACTTGTTGAAAGAGCAAAAAATCTCCTTTGAAATCACCCAGGAAGCTTGTGATTACTTAGTAGAAATGGGCTACGACCCTGTTTATGGCGCACGTCCCTTAAAACGAGCAATTCGCCGAGAAGTCGAAAACCCCATCGCTACAAAGATATTAGAAAATACCTTCATTGGCGGTGATACCATCCTCATTGACAAAGCCGAAGACAAATTGATTTTTCGCAAAAAATCCACTGTGAAAGTATCAGTCCCACAGCCAATTACATAACAAGAAGCTATGTATAAATAGCTAATTCGCCGATCAATTGTAGTTTTAGTAAGGAATTTTTTCAACGTGTTTTCAGGCTCTATCCCTTGTGAAACAATCTCTTTAGCCTTGTTATCACCTGTTAAGTTCTACTACTAACTAAGAGTCATAACTTTATCCGGATTAATTAGTATCTACCGAGAACAGTTTATTGGTAGATGCACCTTGATCTTCAACTCCCCTGGCTATTTAACATGGCTGGGGGTTTTTTTGGAAATTTTATCCGGTTAGAGCCAGCCGTCAATAGAACAATTAATTGGTAGATGCACCCTGATAACTAACTCCCCTAGCTGGTTTTCACCAACTGGGGGATTTTTTTTGCGTAATTCCAGAATCAGAAAAGTTTTATCCGGTTAGAGCCAGTCGTCAATAGAACAATTAATTGGTAGATGCACCCTGATAACTAATTCCCCTAGCTGGTTTTCACCAACTGGGGGATTTTTTTTGCATAATTCCAGAATCAGAAAAGTTTTATCCGGTTAGAGCCAGCCGTCAATAGAACAATTAATTGGTAGATGCACCCTGATAACTAATTCCCCTAGCTGGTTTTCACCAACTGGGGGATTTTTTTTGCGTAATTCCAGAATCAGAAAAGTTTTATCCGGTTAGAGCCAGCCGTCAACAGAACAATTAATTGGTAGATGCACCCTGATAACTAATTCCCCCAGAGGCTGCCACCACTGGGGGATTTTTTTATTGATTGCAAACATCATTGCTGCGAGTGCGATTTCCAAGGTGCAGAGATAAAAACATATTTGATTTGTGATAACACTCCTCAGTTATTTACCAAGCAAAAATAATAGTAAATATTCAAATTCTCACAAATCAAGCAGATTTATCTTTGCCAACCTACTAAACCCACAATTTCTAATGCTTCAGCCACTTGTGGATGCAATGTGCAGTACCAAACATCCTCAAAACTCCACTCAACTAAAATAGCAGTCGGAAATGGCGAACCATCAGAGTGAGTCGGCAACACACAATTTAAATGTTTTGCCAGCAAATAGCCAAGCCTAGCATATTGCAAATTCACAGCCCCGTAATGGTCATAACTAGCTGCTTTGGCTAATTCCGAAGTTGTCGTAGTCCGGTTAGGAAAATGATAATGAGCCACCAACATCGCTCGATGTCCCGGTGTAAGGCTGGCTTCAATAGTGGTAAAAGCTTCAGCATATTCTTCAGCCGAGGGGAGAAATTTATCAATGTGAGAGTCAGGAGTATCAATTACCTCTTCCATATCATCCAACGCCGCCGCAATCAGTTCACTGCAAAAGGCGCTTTTTGTGTATCCCATCAATTGCGCTAGTTTCTCTAGGCGGGAGTGGTCTGTAGGTAAGAGTGTTACAGAAAACCTCACTGACTCTTCCTGGCACTGCAACATCTTGTGTGCTAATCTTTGAACCTTAGTCATAATGGCAAAATGCACCAAAAATAATTCATCATTTTTAACACCAGTATTTACGGTGGTCAAATTCTGGTAAAGCAAGTTGCCAGGTTTTATCAAGGTTGGTAACATGGGTTAATGGGTGTACTCATTCAAAGTCCTTACACCGTTCAGCTGACGCTCACGGCGAAGCCCCATACGTTTTCACCCCTAAACCCAGCCTCAATTGACTAAAGCCACAATCAAAAGTGAAAGAAATTACTCATATTTTTTTGCAGACAATATCTTATGTAAATTAGCAATAATCGGTATTTTTTATTTATTCGCAGTAAAATTCAGAGGAGAGCAAGGCTAGATTTGTAGAATTTATTTCAATGAAAAATTCTATCTGAGCGCAGTGGTTTTTAGAATTAATCTCAACCAGATGAAATTCAAAAACCCCGATTTTGTGAAAAAACCGGGGTTAACTTAATTGGCACAAGCTGAGATGAAAACTACTGAAATCTTCCTTATTTTCAGGATGACTTAATTCTTCACTGCTAATTTCAGGATTTGGGAGATCACTCCTAAGCTATCTTCAAACAGGTTCTCACGTCCCCAGCGTTGTACTTGCTGACTCAGCAGTACTTCGGCTTTTTGTTCGGAAAGTGAGCTAACTTGTTGGACTAAACCAGAAGTTTGAGCGCCGCCGTGGGTTTCCATCCGCATACAACCGCCGGTTTCTGTACAAATTAAGGTGCTACAGTCGGCTTTGGGATTGGTGGAACTGAGACGTAATGCAATTAAGTCTCCGGGAATTTCGCCTACATCAGCAACGGGAACTCCGGCTAATTCGGCTTCTATTTGTTTTTGGTCTTGTGCGACAAAGCGAATCCGCAGAATATCATAGTCATCGCGTTGTTTTTGGCAGGAAATTGGCATCCATTCTAGACGACTAGCCAGCCAACCCAAAAACAATAGTGCTTGGGCAGAGTTGCCTTTTTCATAATCCAGCATTACGCGGTCAATATCTTTTAATGCGGCACGACGGTGGGGTGGGTCGTAGGCTTCTGCTGTTAACTCTTGCCATGCTGAGATCCGTCGCCAGTTCAGGTCAGCTAAAGGTACGTTGGTTTCAACCAATTCTTGTAAGCTGAGTAAGTCATGTTCTGGCTCGTTAAAGTTGCAGGAATCAACTATAACGTTGTTGCAAACTGCGGCTAGTCGCTTAAATAAGGGGTTGTTGGGGTCGGGAGTAGCTTTCCACCACAAAAACTTGGGTAAACCACCGATGAGTAATGCGGGAATCATCCCACCAATTCTTTCTAAAGCTGAGGTGGTACCGGAGAGGGTGATGTATTCGCAACAAACCAAAGTGCTGGAAGATTGCTTTTGAATTGGGCAGTAAGCCGAAACTTGAGCTTTTACACCTTCATCTTCGCCGGCGATCGGGCAGAGGGCAATGATCCGGCAGGGGTTACGCAAAGCAATTTCATCAGCAATTCTGGGGCTGGTGACACTGACGTTATAAGAACCGTTACCATTGTCTGTAACGATTCCATTACCTTGACGTTTGCTGTATTCTTCCCGTAGTTTGGCTAAAGTTTCTGGTGTAGTGGTGCCGGTTTCGGGCAGTTCATATTTTTGTTGCGCTAACCGCAGGGCGATGTCAGTTTGTGGCCCTAAAATCCCATCAATGGGGCCGTTATAAAATCCCAGAGATGCCAACAGATATTGGGTTTCTTCGGGTTCGTAAACCACTAAGGTAAAAGTTGTGGCACGAGTGGCTGCGGGTAGTGCGCCATCTTCACCGGTGATGCCGTAACTTTGCCAAATTTGATTCAATTCCGCTTCGATTTCGTTGAGCGAAATGTCTTTGGGGGCTTGGAGTGAAAAAATGGTAGGAGCTTGGGTCATAGTAATTTTGGATTTTGGATTTTGGATTTTGGATTGACGATTTAAGATTTTTGATTAAGAACTACTAAACAGAATTAGCAAGAAATGGTTTTTACTTTTATCTATTACCTATTCGCTATTTATTTAGTCCCTAATCTAAAATCTAAAATCTAAAATCTAAAATTTTACAGTCTGCGCCAGCGACGGCCGTCTTGGTTAATCAAAAATTCGGCTTCTGCGGGTTCCCAGGTACCTGCTTCGTACTTAGGAATGGTGGCTGGGTCTGAGGGCGCATCCCAAACGGAAAGGGCAGGAGTAACTATTTGCCAAGCTGCTTCCACTTCATCCGCCCTGGTGAATAATGTTTGGTCGCCCATCATACAATCTAAGAAGAGGCGATCGTAGGCATCGGAAGTGCCGGAAATCCCAAAGGAACCGTAGCTAAAGTCCATATCTACGGAACGAGTGCGGAATTCTGCTCCTGGCATTTTCACATCAAAACGCAAGGAAATGCCTTCGTTGGGTTGAATCCGCATTGCCAGGACGTTGGCGTTTCTTTGTTGGGCGGCGGACTGGAACATCCGTGAAGGCACTTCACGGAAATGGATGGAAATTTCGCTGACTTTTTTCGGCATTCTTTTGCCAGTCCGCAGGTAGAAGGGTACACCTTGCCAACGCCAGTTATCCACCATGAATTTCATGGCTACATAAGTGGGTGTACCAGAGTTGGGGTCAACTCCTGGTTCTTGGTGATACCCTGGTACTGGCTGTCCTTTCATCCAACCGGCGCTGTATTGACCACGGATGGCAGAACGGGACAAGTTGTGGATATCGGCTAGACGGGTAGCTTGGAGTACTTTAACTTTTTCTGTCCGAATACTGTTAGCATCCATTGAGTTGGGTGCTTCCATTGCTGTTAAGCAATACAGTTGCATTAAGTGGTTTTGCAACATATCGCGGAGTGCGCCGGCTTTTTCATAGTAACCAGCCCGGTCTTCTACACCTACGGTTTCAGCAACGGTAATTTGTACGTGGTCAACAAATTGACGGTTCCACAGTGGTTCAAAAATCGCATTGGCAAAGCGGAACACGAGCAAGTTTTGAACGGTTTCTTTACCTAAGTAGTGGTCAATGCGATAGACTTGATTTTCTTTACAATACTTCTGCACAATCACGTTGAGGCTCTGGGCAGAAGCCAAGTCTCGACCAAAGGGTTTTTCAATTACGAGGCGGTGTTTCTCTGGATTATCCAGCATTCCACCTTCTCCTAGTTGCTTGATGGCTTCGGGGAAGAAGTTGGGAGCAACGGAGAGGTAGAACATCCGATTCCCGCGTGTGCCGCGTTTCTCGTCTAATTCGTTTAATAAGGTTTTAAGTTTTTGGTAACTTTCTGGGTTATCTATATCACCAGGACAATAGAACAAACCCTGAGAAAAGTCTTGCCAAAGTTCTTCTAGTTCAACACCACCGTGTGCTTCTTCCATGCCTTTACGCATTTGTTCACGGAAGTATTCGTGGCTCCATTCCCGACGGGCTACACCAACAATAGTGATTTCTGGTGGCACTCGCCGTTCCCGCCGGAGTTTGTATAATGCTGGAACTAGTTTGCGCCAGGTAAGATCACCAGAAGCGCCAAAGATAACTATAATTTGGGGTTCGGGCATCCCTTGCTGTTGTAGGCCAACGCGCAAGGGATTTTCTAGCAGACTGACCATAACAATTTTTCGATCTTGGAGTTGAGATTTGGAATGGGATGAAGTCTGAAGTATGAATTATGAAGTATGAAATTTCAGACTTCAAACTTCCTACTTCAGACTTCCTACACAGGTGACAATAGCTTGACTTTGTTTTCTAAAGAGTTCATCAAGGACTGGAAAGGTTGAACGAATTTATCAATACCTTCAACTAACAGTTCATCCATTACGGTATTGATATCGATGTTGATGTCTGGATCTTTCAAGCTTTCGATGAGTTGATAAGCTTCTTTAAGTTTGGTTTCCAAGCGATCGCCTACATCGCAGTGGTCAACACAAGCTGCTATTGTCGAGGGTGGTAAGGTGTTAACGGTATCGCGGCCAATTAACTCATCAACATACATCACGTCGCTGTAGTGCGGGTCTTTGGTGCTGGTACTAGCCCAAAGTAACCGTTGTACTTTAGCTCCTTTGGCTGCAAGGGCTTGCCAGCGATCGCTTTCAATAATTTTTTTGTATTCTTGATAAGCTATCTTGGCATTAGCGATCGCTACTTTGCCTTTTACGGCGCTGAGTTTGGCTTCTTGGTTAATATCATCAACGCCACGGTGCAATTTTGCATCGATTTTTGCGTCAATGTTACTATCAATGCGACTGAGGAAAAAGCTGGCAACAGAAGCAATTTTGCTAATGTCTTTATCCTCAGCTACAAGTTTTTCTAAGCCCCGAATATATGCCCAAGCTGTATTGATATAGCTTTGTACAGAAAATAACAAAGTAATATTGACGTTGATCCCGTCGGCTATTACCTGTTCTACGGCTGGTAAACCTGATTCTGTACCGGGAATTTTAATCATGATATTTTCCCGGCCAATTTCTTGAAAATAACGACGGGCTTCGTTAACGGTGGCTTGGGTATCATGAGCAATGGTTGGTGGTACTTCGATACTCACATAACCATCAACTCCATTCGAGGCTTCATATACAGGTCGCAGAATATCAGCAGCGTTACGGATATCTGCAAAAACTAAAGATTCGTAAATTTTATAGGTTGGTAATTGAGCGCGAACACCTGCTTCTATGTCCGCATCATAAATTGCGTTATTGGCGATCGCTTTTTCAAAAATCGCTGGGTTTGAGGTGATTCCGGAGATTCCTTGATTTGCTACCAGATTTTTCAATTCCCCTGATTGAATAATGTCCCGCGTCAAATTATCTATCCAGATACTTTGACCGTATTCTTGAATCTCCTGTAGATGATTGGTGGCCATCGCTGTAGTTCCCTCCGTTTAATGATGTCTCCAAGTGAACTTGGCAATCCATCCGAAATGATGGTGACTTTTGCATTTTGGCTTTGCCAATCACTTATCGCATCGACCAGCTGAAATAATCCCTACTTCTGTTTTTAGTAGCGAGATTTTCTCTTCCTCATCCCCAAGCAGACACTAGCAAATCACGACAAAAATAACTTCACAGTAAGAAACAGTTAAAAATGAATGGTCAATGGTCAACAGTTATCAGTAAATAAACTTTACTTTTGACTTTTGACTTTTGACTTTTAACTTCTAATACTAGTGACCGTTTTGAATAAAAGACTCCACTTTTGCTACCGACTCTTTACTACCAATAATTAGAGGTGTGCGTTGGTGTAATTTTTTCGGCACTACGTCTAGAATGTCTACTAATCCCGTAGTGGCACGACCACCTGCTTGCTCAATCAAAAAAGCCAGAGGTGCCGATTCATACAGTAAGCGTAATTTGCCTTCTGGTTTTTGAATTGTACCTGGGTAGAGAAATACACCACCTTGAACTAAGATTCGATGGATATCACTTACCATCGCGCCACTATAGCGAGCCGAGTAACCCTCTGTCCGATGAACATAGCGGACATATTCTCTAATTGACTCTTCCCACTGCCAAAAATTTCCTTCATTCACACTGTAAACAGAGCCATTATCAGGAATGCGAATATTTTCTTCGGTGAGGATAAACTCTCCCAGGCTGGGATCGAGAGTAAATGAATGCACCCCTCTACCTATACTATAAACCAGCATAGTGCTTGGCCCATATAGTATGTAGCCAGCAGCAATTTGCTTGCGTCCATTGGTCAGTAAATCGGTGGCTAAACCATCAGCGTCGTCTCCTTCTTGTTGGCGAATCGCAAAAATGGAACCCAAGCTGAGGTTAGTATCTGTGTTAGAAGAACCATCTATTGGGTCATACAACAAGGTATAACGACCGACAGGGCAGTTTTCTGGGATGTAATAGGGGTCGTCCATTTCCTCGGAAGCTAGGCGACAAACTAAGCCACTTTGCTTAAACACCGAGATAAACACATCGTTGGCGTAAACATCCATTTTTTTCACAGATTCACCTTGGACATTCACATCCCCGGTAAATCCCAGAACGCCTTCCATTAAACCTGCACGGCTGAGGTGACGGGCAATTAACTTACCCGCAAGGGCAATGCGATTCATCAATGCACTTAAATCCTGGGCATCAGGAGAAAAGCTTTGCAGTTGCTGAAGAACATGACGAGATAAGGTTGTACAATCACGATCTAAGCTTTTATCTGTATGATCGTTGACTGGCAACTCTAGAGATTCTGGCGCTTTAGCCATTTTGGCATTCTCCCTAGCGACTGGTTAATAGTTGGGTGGGTAAAGTCATGGGTAGCAACTCATAGCTGCTGCTTCTATCTTAGAAAGGTAATTTGATAACCTTGACTTGGCTTTAGACAAACTAAAGAAATGGCTCAATTTTGGGTGAATGTCTCAAGGTAGAAAAGTCTCGTTGGCAGTTGAAGTGCTTGCCCCGACCAAGACTAAACAAGGTAAATTTACTTAAAGCGGCTCAGTCATGTTAAACTACGTTACGCCAAGTTTTCTCTAGCTACCAACGTTAGTAATATCACTCCCAGACTTACCTGAACCGTAAAAAACCGACTGCTGCTGAGACTTGGTTTTTAGCTCACAACAGTCGGGTAAAGTTTTGTGTGACGGTTGAATAATTACAACAATTTGTAACTAGGTCATCAGCATCCACATCTCAAACCCAAATATTTAATTTGCTGACTTTTAGTTTTGCAATTGCTGTTAGTCAAATTCTTGCATTACTGCAAACCAATTTGTTACTATTGTCTCCCGCCTAGTTTTAGATTTCTTGTTTTTTCGCCCAACCACCTCGTCTTCCATCATCTCTTGGGTTGTCTTCTCGCGGTTTTGCTTTGTTGACTCTGAGTTGCCGACCCATCCATTCAGCACCATCTAACTCAGCAATGGCAGCGTCTTCTTGAGCGTCTTCTTCCATTTCAACGAAAGCAAAACCTCGCATCCGCCCGGTTTCTCGATCAGTAGGCAAGACAACTCTTTTGACCTCGCCATAGTCTGCAAATACTGCTCTTAAATCTGCTTCAGTAGCGCGGTATGAGAGATTTCCAACGTAAATAGTCATGTGGGATCACGTAATTGTCAACAAACAGAGGTTAGTTCAGCGAGAAAACAGAGATCAACAAACTACAAATTTTGTGTCGTGGCTTATGATTTATTTTCATTGATGGCGAACGTTGTGGCGCAGCAATCATAGTGCTAGCGTGACTTCAACTAAACTGTCCATGCGGCTGAACTTACGCTTACGCTCATAATGATAACTGATTGTGACATTTTTCAAAGTATGGGACATTACAATCCCAAATAACATAAAATAAGCCGAACTTATATTTTTTTTGGATAAAAATTGCTTGTGTTAAGATTAACTGATGTCTTTACCGATTTTGCAAGTTTTTTGTACTGGATCAAAGTCGGATTTTATACATTCTGTTAATTAATCTTTACATTACTCTAAGAAACCAAAAATTAACCTGCAACTTTCCTCTAGCTACGAGTTGGGAGTTGCAGGCATAAAGTGATGAATTTAATTGGAAATTAGCAGCAAATTTATTCAATAGAAATTGTTTGCGGCCCTGTAGCTTTGCCATTGTTGGCTTCGGTTGGAGATTGGGAGTGGCTAGTTACGCCTCTTTGTTGATCTAGCCAGCTTTTGACAGGATCATCCTTAAGGTTCAGTCTGAGTACACCGGAAAAGAAACCACCGAGAAAAGAGACTGGGTGCTGTGTTAATTCTTTAAATATTGGTGACAATTCGTCAAGAAACATTAAAATTCTCCTGGCAATGCCATAAAAAATTATTACTTCTTCATCAATCGTAACGTAGAGGTAGGGAGTAGGGAGTAGGGAATAGGGAGTAGGGAAATTCCGGCCACTCCCCACTCCTTAATTACGAAGTTGGTTGTTGATCTGGAAACATACACTTATCAGAATCACAACCACTAGGGCCTGCTTCCATTAACTCGCCAGAGTCGTAGCGGCTGAGAACAGCACAGAAGTCATCGGTTTTGCGTCGCGCTAACACTTCTTGAGATAAACGCTCATAGGTGGCTTTGTCTATGGGTTCAAATGGCAAGCGGGGGAATGATTGTAAATCGTCAAATCGTGCTAACAGGGCGGCGGAGATATAGCCTTCATCATTTTGGATGGCTTCGTAAATGCGTGTTCCCAAGGGTTCCACTTCATCAGCGCGGAGTTCTAGGGTAGCGGATGTGTTGTGGGTGACGTAATGGCGCTGCACTTGCATGACAAAATCAAATTGGGCTAAGACGGGGAATCTAGAAACATCAATTTGATCAGCACCGGGTAAATCAGCCCAAGGTACAGCAACGGGAATTTCTACCAACCATTCGCTGACGCGGGGATCGAAGGGGTCGTTTAATAAGTTACCTTGTTCGTCTTTGTCTGATTGGGAGGGAATGACATTATAACCATAGTCAATACAGGCTAAGGCTACGGGGTCATTTTTGCGGAAAGTGATGCGGCGAATAAATCTTTGAGCTTTAGGTGGGTGCCATCCAGAACTCGCACCAGATAATAGAGCTTTAGTGCCACTGGGTTGGACTGTAGTACAGCGATTAGGGCGTTTGATGTGATGGCGATCGCAATAATCCCACACTGCTTTGTGTACTACTTCTCTCCAAAAGCTGAGATATTTTTCTTCTTGGTGTTTAAATGCTAACCCTTGGGGAGTAGCTGGTCTGCCTTCTGCCCACCAGCGCAACCAGTCTACACCAAAAGCATGAACAAAGAAATCAAATAAGCCGGTAAAAGAAACTCCAACAATTGGGTCTAATTCCCGACTATATTGATAGCGCGGTTCTAAGAATTTATGGTTGAGAAGTGTCGCTACAGATAACGCCCCAGCCGTGAAAGCTTCCTCTTGTTCTTTGTAATTAAATGGGTCAATTTGATTGAGATGAATCTCTGAAAGATTACAGTGGAAGTTGCTACCAATAATTTCCATTTTGTTAACCCAGAGGCTCTTTATCCTCTAGTTCTACGAGTTCTTGATTCCTCGTAGATCCGACTATATTTTCTACTAATATTTAGTAGCCGGAGACTCGTGGAGCCGTTATTTCTAACGTGGGCATAACCCAGATTATATTCTTTTTAAACTACGTAAATTTCTGATTATTTATAGCTTAAAAAGTTTCACTCTCTAGTCTGTACAGTGTCTAAGGTTTTTTAATTCCTTTGATTACCTCGGTATTCCCAATCGCAGGGTTCACCGATTTTCCCCGGTGTTTAACGTGAGGCAAAATTACTTACCACACGGGTTTAAACCAAAGCGAGCTAAACGATGTTCTAATTCATCCGCATTAATATAAGGATATTTTTGTTGCAACCAGTCTTTAGCTGTTCCTTGGTCGTAAGCTTGCAAGAACTCTTTTTTCAATGCTTGGGTAGCAAGCAAATCAATGTTAGCTCTCGCAACAGCTTCACCAGCCCATTGAATTGCACCTTCGCCACTGTAATATTGTTTTTGAACAGCTGCGATCGATTCTTCTAAGGTTGGTTTGCGGTGAAATACACGGGTATGATTCGCCATACGTAGAGAATCACGCTCAGGATCAATGCGCCAGTTACCGTTTTCATCTTGTTGCCAGAGATTATCTTTGGCATTTGCCCCTAGTTCATCGTCAGCAGTAAACTGACGCATCCCAGCTGAGCGCCTAATGTTTCCGGCAACAATTGTTACTGCTGCTTCATCGATTAATAAGCAGCACTCTACAGAATTTAATTGTCTGCCTAAAGCTTTATTTAAAATGTCAGCACAACGTTGATACAATCCAGGCAATTTTACCGGATTGGCAACACCGCCAAAACCGTTGAGGGTTTCTCCGGCTTGACGGACATCACTGATATCAACACATACTTCTACATCATCTGTAAATCTTTCATCCGTGGAGAGTTCCAACAGAGTTTGATAAGATGCAACCCAACCTTCGCGGCTATCGCCGACATGAATGGTAACGCGGTTGCCTTCTATATCGGTTTGTGTAAATTCACGACGTAAGTTTTTCGGAGTGCTGCCGATTTCGCCTTGTACTGTGACATGAAGGCGATTGCGGATAGAAGGCAGTTGATTAATATACTGTGGTTCGATGATGGCTCCTGTACCGCAGCCCATCATAGCCAAGTCCATCATCAACCCGAAGGCTTTCCAGTCTTGGAGATTGGTGGACGTGCAGTTATACCCACCGGAGAAGTTCTTGGGTTTGTTTATCCAATCTGTACCGCCTACCCACAACCAGCGGCCGCTAGGTAAAGCTTTGAGTTGGCGTTGGGTTTTTTCTAGGAGGGCAATTTCTTCTGAGTTGAGTTTACCTAATTCGATTAAACCTTGGATGGTGCGATCGCACACTTCATCGTAAGATTCTCTCAGCCCTACCCCAGTCCGGCGGCTGTAAGTCCTGAAAAACACAGGATTGGCTGCTGGCGCGGTTTCGGGAAATTTAACACCCTGACGTTTTCTTTCAAGCTCTCGAACCATAATCCAGTCTTGTTGCTTTTGAACAGATTACGACTATACGCCAAGTAGGTTGAGGATAAAAGATTGCAAAATTTCCCACTTTGCGCTACGTCTGTAGCTGTACCAATTGCAACGAAACTACATAATGTCCCTTGCTCCTTGGCGAAGTGCGATCGCTCGCGCCCTACATCGCAACCGTAGTCTGATATACTCTCGTTACCTACAACTGGCGACAATCCGGGCAGATCATCGTCCTGCTAATCGGACTGTAGTCTTTCGTGACTTTCTCAACGATACCAATCAGCTAAAATTTATTACTGACACCCGTAGCGATAAAATTGACCAAATAAAATCTCAACCTTGGGCGGAAGCTTGCTGGTATTTCCCCAACACCCGCGAACAGTTTCGCATTGCTGGCGGCTTAACTTTAGTAGATAGTAATGATGCTGCACTACAATCAGCCAGACTTGCTACTTGGCAAGCCCTCAGCGATGCAGCGCGGTTACAATTTGCTTGGCCTCATCCCAGTAAACCTAGAGACACAACCCCAGAGGCGTTTACACCACCAGCCCCTGATCCTTTACAACCAGTTGTCAATTTTTGCTTGCTATTACTTGATCCCGTAGAAGTTGATCATTTAGAATTGCGCGGCGAACCACAAAATAGAACTATTTATCAGCTTGGTGAAAATCAAGAATGGCATCGAGAGGAAGTAAACCCTTAATTTTCAAGAAACAGCCAAGGGTTTGACTGTTTAACCACGACTTCAGTTGTTTGGTGCTAGGTATAAATTAACGCAATGCCTTGCATAGAAGGAATACTAGGTATTGAAAAATTCTGACACTCTCAGGACTTACGCACAAAGATTATCTGTGGAGATTGGGTGTAAGGGTGAAAGGGTTTGGGGTGTAAGGATTTTGAATCAGTACACACGCCACTTGGCTCAAGTCGGGAAACCCGCCCACGCGAGTGGCTCCCCTATACACCTGAACCCCTACACCCTCGCCAAAACCCTTGATTTTTCGTTTTGATGCGTAAGTCCTAACTCTAACATTCCGGGAAAGTTATACCATTTTGGATTTTAGATTTTAGATTTTGGATTGAGATAGGCTTTACTGGTAAGCTTTTGGGCAATTCATTTGTCGCAATCATTCTTCAATTTGGTATTAACTTTTTTGATAGCGCATTCCGGGGAGTTGGGAAACTAAACCCATAAGTTCGAGTTGTAACAACAAACCAGAAACAGAACTGGCGGGAATGCCGGTTGTTTGAACGATCGCATCAAAGGGTACAGTATTGTAAGCGATCGCATCAATTATCTGTTGCATTTGCGGTGATAAATTCGGCAAATTTAACTGTTCTGTGGTTTGGGAAGGTGCGACTGTATCTAACTTGGGTACAGCACCCAACAAAGTTAATAGTTCATCTAATTCTCGAAAAATTATGGAAGCGCCTTGGGAAATTAACTTTAAACAACCTTGGGATGGATAATCATCTAATCTTCCTGGTAGTGCATAGATATCTCTGCCAAAATCGTTGGCGTAGGTAGCAGTAATTAACGCACCAGATTTTAAAGGTGCTTCCATTACCAAAATTGCCCGACTTAAGCCAGCAATAATTCGATTGCGTCGGGGAAAATGAGTGCGGTCAGGCGGAGTTTTGGCGGGATATTCGCTTAACACTAAACCTGCGCCTAAAATCTGGTGGTACAAATCTCGGTTTTTGTGGGGATAAATCACATCTACACCCGTTCCTAAAACTGCGAGTGTGCGTCCCCCAGCTTTGATGGTGGCGCTGTGACTTTCGGTGTCAATTCCCTCCGCCATCCCAGAAACCACAGTAAAGCCATTTTTCGCCAAAGCTGTGCTGATTTGGCGAGTCCAACGAATCCCATACTCCGAAGGTTGACGAGTACCAACAATTCCCACCATCGGTTTTTGTCCGAAGTTTTCAGCTAAATCAACTTCACCCCGATAGTACAAAACAGGCGGCGGACTGGGCGTTTCTAGGAGTAAGCGGGGATATTCTGCATCGGCTGGTGTCCAAAAATGCGGGTTTTCTTGTTGGTGTTGGGTAAGTAATTGTTCTGGATGTAACTGCGATCGCATTTTGATTACTTTGCCCAAAGTTTGCAAACCAAAACCCTCAACTTCCCCCAATTCAGCTTTACTAGCTTCCCAAGCTGTAGATAAACTGCCAAAATGCTGTTTTAAACGTTGCAATAAAACTGGGCCAATTCCCGAAATTTGCCCCCAAGCTAACCAATATGCCCTTTCTTCTACCACTGACTGATCCTCACACCCACTCTCGTTGAGTATTCCCAAATCATCCGCAGTAGCTACAGTTTTTTCAAAAAGAGGGGATAGGTTAGAGGTTACAGGTTACAGGTTACAGGTTATGGGGTTGTTATGACTAAACGCTCCCCTCCCCGCTTGCGGGGAGGGGTTGGGGGTGGGGTTGAATCTACCTCATCCAACCGAGAACCGCTATATTGCGAGTGCAACAATGTGGCAACACCCTAATTTTTAACAACTTTTAAAGTTTGTAAGCTTGGATCTGCACATCCACTGATTATCCCGCCCATTGCTTGAATTTGTTGTAGATATGATATGGCTGCTTGAGTGATTAATTCTCCTGGCATTAAAACGGGGATTCCGGGAGGATAGGGACAGATAATTTCGGCACAAATGCGATCGCTTGTTTGTTCTATTGGTAAAGTTTCATGAGTGGCAAAAAACGCCGTTCGGGGTGATATCTGCACAGTATACTCGGCAAAATTCTGCTCAAGTGGAGTCTTGATCACAACTCTGTGTCGGTGATACTTTTCGGCAAGAATTTGGCAAGCTTGAATTAATTGCTCAATATCATTGATGGTGTTTCCCAAACTAATAATAAAAGTCAAATTATGTAAGGAAGCAAATTCCGCAGTCACACCCAACTTTTCATCTAAAATTTCCTCCGCTTCAAACCCAGTTAAACCCAAATTACTGACGTTAATTGTTAACCGAGTTCTATCTAATTCTCGAAAACCGGGTGATAATTGTGGCGACAAAATTGCTAAACCGGGAATTTGGCTGATTTGATTTCTAGCTATATCTGCAAGTTGCAAAGTCTGTGACATGAGTTGTTCACCATTCAACGCCATTTGTTGACGTGCGGCATCTAACGAAGCTAAAAGTATGTAACTCGGACTGGTAGACTGGACAAGTTGCAGAGCTTTACTAATGCGATCGCTATCAATTCTCTTTCCTTGAATATGCAGCATCGATGCTTGTGTCATTGCACCAAGAACTTTATGAATTGACTGCACAGTTAAATCTGCACCTGCGGCTAAAGCTGGGGTAGGTAATTCAGTATGAAAAGCGAAATGTGCGCCGTGGGCTTCATCTACCAACAACGGAATATTATATTGATGGGTGATGTTGGCGATCGCACCTAAATTTCCACAAACACCATAATATGTGGGATACACTATTAACACCGCTTTGGCATCGGGATGCTGTTTCAGGGCAGTTGCCACAGCTTTGGGCGTGATACTGTGGGCAATATCAAAAACTGGGTCATATTCGGGATTGATAAAAATTGGTATTGCACCAGAAAGAATTAAACCCGCGATCGCTGAAGAATGTACATTGCGCGGCAAAATGATTTTATCGCCCATACCGCAAGTAGCCAGAATTGCTGCCTCAATGCCACAGGTAGAACCATTGACAAGAAACCATGTTTGTGAAGCACCAAACGCCTCTGCTGCTAATGTTTGGGCGGCTTGAATTACACTTTGGGGAGAAGACAAACTATCTAACTCAGCTAATTCCGTTAAATCTGCCCTAAATAACTTTTCGCCCAGTAAATCAGCCAATACTGGCGATATTCCTTGACCCCGCTTATGTCCAGGCGTGTAAAACGGCGCGTGAGCCTTGATTGTACAAGCTTTGAGCGCATCTAATAAAGGTGCTTCCTTTTGGTTGAGCATTAATCTATAGCAATCTTATTTGATTGATGAGAATCGAGAGGCTCAGATCCCCGACTTCTTCAAGAAGTCGGGGATCTTTGGGTTCACTAATGATTTGGGAATGCTATGAAAGTTTCAGACTTCACACTTCATACTTTTAATTTTTTCTTAATCTCCGCTTGATTGTCGGTTGATAAGTTCATCGCATTTATAAGGCAAATTCATTAAGGGTGGATATGGATTTTATCAATTGCGATCGCCTCTTATCAAATCGTTATAGAAGGCGGAGTGTTTTATTGGGTGCGGGATTTTTTACAGGTTTAGCATTAACTAGCCAATGGGAACCAGCATTAGCAACATCCAGATTTTCTAGCTATCCCTTTACCTTGGGTGTAGCGTCTGGCGACCCCCTACCAGATAGAGTCGTGTTATGGACAAGATTAGCACCCGACCCCTTAAATGGCGGTGGAATGCCACCAAGAAATGTGGTGGTACATTGGGAAGTCGCCCTAGATGAGAATATGCGAAAAGTTGTCCGACGTGGTAGAACTTTAGCGATCGCAGATTTAGCCCACTCAGTACACGTTGATGTCTCAGGCTTAGAACCTAACCGTTGGTATTGGTATCAGTTCCGCGTCAGTAATGAACTTAGTCCCATCGGCCGGACTCGCACAGCACCAGCATTCAACAGTTCTCTTCAACAACTCAACTACGCCTTTGTTTCTTGTCAAGATTGGCAAAATGGCTTCTACACCGCCTACCGCCATCTAGCCGCAGAAGATATTGACTTAGTTGTACATTTGGGTGATTACATTTACGAGTACGGGCCAGAAACAGGCGGGCCACGTCAGCATAATAGCCCAGAAATTATGACTCTGAGAGACTACCGTAACCGTCACGCACTTTATAAAACCGACCCAAATTTACAAGCGGTTCATGCAGCTTTTCCTTGGATAGTCACCTGGGATGACCATGAAGTAGAAAATAACTACGCCAACTTAATTTCTGAAGATAACGTCAACCCAGAAGTCTTTGCTCAACGTCGCGCCAATGCTTACAAAGCCTACTATGAACACATGCCATTGCGGTTGTCTTCATTTCCCAATGGTGCGAACCTCCAACTTTATCGGCGCTTGAGTTATGGCAACTTAGCTCAGTTCCACGTTTTAGATACTCGTCAATATCGCACAGACCAACCTTGTAATGATGGACTCAAACCCCTTTGTGTGCAAGCCTTTGATGAAAATGCCACAATGACAGGTTCACAGCAAGAACGCTGGCTATTCAACGGCTTAGACCAATCTCGCGCCCGTTGGAATATTATTGCTCAACAGACAATGTTTGCTCAATTTGATTTTGACCCTCGCCCAGAAATTGGATTATTCAATGTAGACCAATGGGATGGTTATGTAGCCGCACGTAATCGAATTGTGAACTATCTCAACTATCGCCGACCTTCTAACCCTGTAGTCATTACAGGCGATATCCATTCCAGTTGGGTACACGACATCAAACTTGACTTTAATAATCTTGCTTCCCCTACTGTGGCGACTGAGTTCGTTGGTACTTCCATCACCTCAGACTTCCCCACATCATTTATTGCACCAGTGCAAGCCGCCTTGAGAAGTAATCCCCACACCAAGTTTTTCGATGGCGCATTCCGGGGTTACGTCCGTTGCCAAGTTACTCCTAAACAGTGGCAAAGTGATTATCGGGCAGTTTCTAGCATTGTTGACCCCAATGCTTCTATCAGCACCCTAGCTTCCTTCATTGTCCAAGATGGACAACCAGGAGCATATCGCCAAGCTTGATTCTTGTGTGCTGTTAATAACCAAATTTTTGTAGATTGAGCATCAGTTATTTTTATATTGCTACGCCCACTGTACATTTTTGTAGAAACAGGATTTACGCAAAAATAACGTAACTCCGTCATTACGAGCGAAGCCGAAGCCGCAAGCCAAAGGCGTGGCGGGAAGTAATCTCCCCTGACGCTGGGATTGCTTCCCTACACTCCGTTCCGGTCGCAATGACAATATTGGCGTTGCCTAAATCCTAAGAAAGTCGAAACCAGCAATTTTGCGTGTGTTTTAGTAATTTCACAGAAAAAATATAAAGTTTTATAAATTTCTGCGTAATTTCTAGGAGCGACACTGAAGTCATTATTAGGACAACAAATAAATTCGTTCATACAATCAACCAAGCCAGCAAGGAAGTTATCATGGAACCTCAAACATTACAATCAAAGACTCTTGATCCTGCACAACTCCAGAAACTTGAAGAAGAAATTGAACAAGAAATGGTAGAAATATTAAAGAGTTCTAAGATTCGTACTCTACTTCAACAGTACGGTATAGCATGTGAGAACGTGATTAAAATTCAGCTACAGTGTGATATAGAACTGGCTCACAGTCAATCTGATAGTGGTGTTGATGAAAAATCAGTTCAAACATTTTTAACTGGAATTCGACCACCAAATGTATTAAAATTGAAGTGCTGTGAAGATTGGCAAGGTAATTGTATTAAGTGCTAACAATGTATGAAAGTATTGTTTGCCTAAGCTTAAAGCTTTTATCTTTTATTCTTGTCTCAGAAAAATTTTTTGAACTAGTAACTTAGCTCATATAAATAAGTTCTAGTATCATCAATAGTGAATGATACTTACCTTCCAAAAAATGTTTACTCAGTGGTAAAATACCTGTAACTATATATACTAAATATAAGCAGAAACTTCACTAAGTAAAAGTTTTTGGAGGGGAGTACATTTAGGTATGAGTTTTTGGATCTGGTTTACAGGTATAGGGTTAACATTATTTGGAGCAATTGCTTTCTCCTCAAATTCTGCTATTGCTCAAATCTCCGCAGATGATACTTTACCTAATAATTCTGTTGTAAGACTACAAGGCAATACTATCTTCATTGAAGGTGGGACGCGTGTCCAAAGTAACTTATTCCATAGTTTTAAGCAGTTTTCTATAGGTGAGAACACAACTGCTGAGTTTACAAATATTGATAATGTTCAAAATATTATTAGTCGAGTTACAGGCAACTCTATTTCTCGAATTGATGGTGCATTGAAAGCCCCAAGTGCGAATCTATTTTTAATTAATCCCAACGGAATTGTATTTGGGCCTAGTGCTGTAATAGACATTGGTGGTTCATTTCTTGCAACTACAGCCAGTAGTATTAACTTTGCAGATGGGAAAAAATTTAGTGCTACAGAAACCCAAGCAACTCCTACATTATCAGTGAGTATTCCTATAGGCTTGCAATTTGGAGCGACTGCGGCTCCTATTCGTAATCAATCCCAAGCTAGTCCAGGTGATGCAACTAACACATTTGGCCTACCAGTAGGCTTACAGGTTAAACCAGGTAGAACCTTGGCACTTGTGGGCGGTGAAATTACGCTGGAAGGTGGAAATTTAAGAGCGGAGTCAGGGAGAATTGAGTTAGGCAGTGTTGGTAGTAATAGTCTGGTCAGACTAAACCCAATAAATCAAGGTTGGGTTTTAGGATATGAAGGAATCCCAAATTTTCAAAATATCAAACTGATTAAGCGAACGCTTGAAGGTGTAGAGTCTTCATCTCAGATAGATGTCAGTGGTATAGGTGGCGGTAACATTCAGCTGCAAGGTCAAATAGTAGAGATAATTGGTGATTTGGTACGTGTACGTAATCGGAATAATGGCATCGGAGACGGTGGAGAAACAAAAATTAGTGCGAGACAATTAATTATTCGAGATGGTGCACAAGTGTTAAGTTCCACTAGAGGTAGCGGTTCAGGAGGTAGCTTGATTGTTAATGCCTCCGAGTTAGTGGAACTGAGTGGTAATGTTAACACAAATGATAATAGGAATTTCCCAAGCGTACTGTCTAGTGTCACTACCTTTATAGGCAGCAACAGATTTGAAGGTAAAGCAGGTGATGTTACGATTAATACTAAAAGACTGATTATCCGAGATGGAGCAGAAGTCTCAACGGAGTCTAGTGGACTATTAAGGAACCCACAAGAATTTCTACCAGCTACAGGAAAAGGAGGAAATTTGACCGTAAATGCGTCTGAGTCCATAGAATTAATGGGACGCACAGCAGATGGTCTCCCTAGTGGCTTATTAGCTAGAACTCTAGGTTCTGGTAATGCTGGAAGAATCGCAATTAATACAGGAAAATTGATTGTACGAGATGGTGCTGCATTAACTGTCAGTAGTCAACTTCCAAGACTTAGACCAAACGTAGTCTACCAAGAAAATCCTAATAATTTAGGAGCAGCAGGCGAAATAAATGTCAATGCCCGCTCCATAATTCTAGATAATAAAGGACAAATAACCTCTAATAGCCTAACGGGTCAAGGTGGAAATATCTCACTAAATGTGCGGGATGTACTGTTATTGCGTCGCAATAGTCAAATCTCCACTAATGCAGGTACAGCCAATGCTCCCGGAAACGGTGGAAATATCACTATCAATGCACCGAATGGTTTTATTGTCGCCACTCCCCAAGGTAATAACGATATTACAGCCAATGCCTTTTCTGGTGCTGGTGGTAGGATTATCATTAATGCCAATAATATATTTGGATTTGTGCCACGCACTCGCGCTGACTTAGTACAACTCTTAGGTACTGAAGATTCCCAACAACTAAACCCCAATCGACTCCCCACCAGCGATATTACCGCTTTTTCCCAACAAAACCCTTCATTAAACGGTACTATTCAAATTAATACACCCGATGTTGACCCCAGTCGTGGTTTGCTCGAACTCCCCGCAGAACCATTTGATGCTTCGCGGCAAATTGCCACATATTGTAAACCAGGGGGGAAATTCAAAAGAGGTTCTTTGATTGCTACAGGTAAGGGTGGAATTGCACCCAGCCCCACAGACCCTTTAATGGATGACTCGGTTTTAGTAAATTGGATTACTCTTGATGGTGAAAGTGAAAATAGCGTGAGTTATACACCCCATCATATAAGTAAACGAGAATTAGATTCTGTCACTCTAGAAACTCAAATTGTTCCCGCCCAAGGCTGGGTACAAGATGGTAAAGGTAATGTGACTTTAGTTGCACAAGCACCAACAGTGACACCCCATAGTCCATTGCTCAATTCTGTTGCTTGTGCTGCTAATTTGTAATTAGATTTCATAAAGCTGTGACAATCGAGATTTCCACAACCGATAAAATTTGAAAGTAGGCGGCGCAGTAGACAAAGATTTTTACTACCACTCCAGTTGTCATACCATTTCACTTTAAAAATGATACGGATATGCAAGTAGCGCCTCGACTTCTCCTGACGGAGACGCTGCGCGAACGCTCGGCGACCAGAAGCAGAGTTGCAGAGGAAGCGATTTCTATCAGTAATTTCGTGAAATGGTATCAATTCCATATCTGTGGTTCCCCCTGCTCAAACAATGGGTAAAAATAATTTCAAAACAGGAGAGAAACATCTGATATTTGCGATCGCTAGAACGTAATGGCGTTCACAAAATGTATTGGTAATCAGTTTAATAGATCAAAAAAGAGCAATACCTGTGTGGCTATTGTTAGACAAAAGAGGCTGTAGCAATTTGGGAGAACAGAAAAAATTAATTCTGACCCCCTATTCCCTAGCCTTGCGATAGTAGTTCATTTAACCAAGTTTCGATTTGTAAGCGCAAACGATAACCTGAAACGTCGCTATTCTGGTTTGTAGATAGTTGTGCGATCGCACGACGATAATCAGCGATCGCACAATTCCAATCACCCCACAAATGATAAGTCCGGCCACGTTCTGACCAAATATGCGCTTCTAACTGACCAAACAAGAGGGCAATTTCCAAATTCTCTATTGCTTCTTCATACTGCCCTAAATCGCGGAAAGTAATCCCCCGGTTAATCCAAGCTCGCACATAACGGGGATTCAAATCAATTGCTTGGTCGTAATCAGCCAAAGCGGCGGCTAATTCTCCACAAGCTGCATAGTAATTGGCACGATTATTGTAAGCACTAGCCAAATTGGGATTTAAATCTAAAGCTGTGTTGTAATCACAAAAAGCCTTTTGCTTTTCACCACTTTGAAAATAAATTAACCCGCGATTGTTGTAATCAGCAGCGTTGTGGGGATAACGACGAATTAATTCATTTAATAAAGCGATCGCTTGATGATAATTTCCTTGTTTCGCTGATTTCAAAGCACAAGCGCGTAAATAACTTTCTTTGACCGCAGATTTTCCACTACCATTAGCCTCATGACTTGGCAAACCAAATGTATTATTTACAACATATTGACAACTGTTATTTTGCTGATCGCCAGAAGTTAGAAATGAGTGACCATTCATAGTTTACCCGCCTCAGATGCTCGTACTTAGAAATTAATTTAGAGTTTTATCTATGCTGGTAGTTTTGACCCAAGGTTATGTATAGTGTGCTTTCGATTACTTGGTAAAAAGTATCTTAGCCGCAATAGTAGGTACTACAACCAGTAAATAATTAGGTCTTACACCTACAATTCATGCACTAACTAAGTAATAGATACTTCACTCGCAAGTAGAATTCCAGAAAAAAATAAATATCAATCTTGGCGGGGATTAGAAATGGCAAAAAATTAATGGAGTTAACAGGTGTAGGTTGGGTGGAGGAACGGAACCCAACATTCACGCATACTTTGTTGGGTTACGCTATCGCTACACCCAACCTACTATTCTTTTAACTAAAAGGGTGTAAGGGTGTAGGGTTAGAGGGGTGTATATATCCAAAACCCTTACACCCCATACCCTTACACCCCTACACCCATTCTTCACAGATAATCTTGGTGCGGAAGTCTTACTATTGATACATTTGCGTTGCCTTCAGCATGTGGTAGGTAATAATTAACTGGGTCAAAGCCAAAGGATAGCTTTGTAGGGTTTCGCCAGTTGTACCCGCAATTTTGCCAAGTTCGGGATTACTTTCGCGATCGCATACACTACGTAAATGCGGCATATCCGAACAGATGATATGTTCGAGTTTATTTACCTGTTCTAAGGTCGCGTGACCATCCACTTCCAAAACATCCACAGGTTTATTCATATCGCGATCTAGCCCCAAACGAATAGCTGACCCAGTAACACCACTGGTCAAATTAATAATTGGGGTGAAATCAGGGTGAGGAATCGTGGGACGCAGCACTAACCGCACATTCAGATGACCATTGCTTTCATCTACTTCACCGTTAGGCGGATAAAAACTCACTACAATGTCTGACCATTGGCGTTGGGGACGAATAAATTGTTCTGAGTCTGGTTCGCGTTTCTCTAATTCTGCTAATACTTGTTCGGGAGTGTAGCCGCGTTTTAGCGTATCTCGTTTAACTTTCCACTTGGCGCGTAAGGGTTCGGGGGGTGCAAGGTAAACTTTGACATCATAACATTCACGGGCGGCACGGGTAGAATAGCCAAGCAAGCCTTCTATAATGACAAATTTATTCGGCTTAATGTATAGGGGAGCCTCAAACGTGCCTGTTTTGTGGCTATAAACAGGTTTGAGAATTGGCTGTCCTGTGCGGAGTAAGGACAGGTGCTGCTGCATTATATCTAAATGGTTGCAGTCTGGGTGTAAAGCTGTAATGCCAATTTCAGCACGTTGTTTGCGATCGTAACGGTGGTAATCATCTGTACAAATCAGCGTAACATTTTCTGGCCCTAGTACCTGAGCGATACCTTTAGTTAGTGTTGTTTTTCCCGCAGCACTATCACCCACAATCCCAAGAATTATTGGACGGCTCATTACCCACCCCCGACACGAACAATTAGTAATAAATTTGCAGACACCGTTGTTCTAGTTTAGAAGGAAATTAGCGCCTAGCTGGTTTCAAGGTCTTGTCTGCAACATCTCTATACATAAAGATATCTGTGTTATTGTTAATTGCCAAGATATTTATGTAAATAAGTTGATACAAATCAAGTTAAATATTTAAGGTTGTCATTTGTCATTTTTCCTTGGTTATGGGTGAATTTTAGGAATATTTTTCTTTTCTTCAGGACTTACGCAGAATCATGAAAAAACGAACCACAAAGGGCGCATAGACGCGATAGCGGCTTCCCGCAGGGTAGGACACGAAGTTAAGAGGATTCGAGAGGGTTTTTGCGTAAGTCCTATTCTTAAATTATTAATATTTATTGCTATTGACTTATTAATTTTGTTGGGATGTTAAGAGTTTTTTGTTGATTAGCGATCGCGCCAAAAAATATCAGTAATTTAACAGTATAAAATGGTATTTTAATCTGGTTATATGCCTGTTTGAATACTTAATTTTTCTTACTTTGGGTGCATAGGCAAGAAATTACAAAAATCTCTACGATGACAGAGTAAAGAATTTAGGACTTACGCAAAAAAACGAAAAAATAAGGTTTTAGAACAGGTTGCAGGGGTATGAGAGTATAAGGGTGTAAGTATTCAAAACCCTTACACCCCATACCCTTTCACCCTCACACCCAATCCCCACAGAAAATTTTGATGCGTAAGTCCTGGAATTAATATTTGCAGTCAAGAAGTATTAAGGCTTAGTCACATCTAGCTGGCTGTGCGGTATACCGAAGAAAGAGGTTAGTGTTGGGGATCATTACAGGGCAGGGATTATGGTAACTTTAAATGTTTCAAAGTTGGATCAGGTTGATCAATTTCGCCGCTTGCAGTCAACTTTGCGCGATCGCTGGAAAACCATTGAGCTATTTGATAATAGTGAAGCAGATATCGTGGTTATTCCTTCCCTCAGCATCGATCAACGGGAACTGCAAAAAGTAGAAGGTTGTGAACATTATGAAGAAAGATTGTTATTTTCTTTAATGCGGTTGCGAAATCCTCGCACAAGGCTAATTTATATTACTTCAATGCCACTGCATCCCAGCATTATTGATTACTATTTGCAACTGTTACCAGGCATTCCATTTTCTCATGCACGCAATCGCCTACTTTTACTTTCTACTTATGATTCTTCTCTGCAACCTCTCAGCCAAAAAATTTTAGAACGTCCCCGCTTGTTAGACCGAGTTCGGCAAGCTTTAAGGCTGGAAAAATCATTTATGATTTGCTACAACGCCACAGATTTAGAAGCAGAATTATCTTTAAAATTAAATGTACCGTTATATGCTGCCGCACCAGATTTACAAATTTGGGGAACAAAAAGTGGCAGTCGGCAAATTTTTGCAGAAAGTCAAGTTCCCCATCCAGATGGTAGTCAAAGAGTTTGGAACGCCCAAGAATTAGCAACAGCCGCCAGCGATTTATGGGAACGCCAACCAACCTTAAAAAGAATGGTAGTCAAACTCAACGAAGGCATTTCTGGAGAAGGTAACGCCCTACTCGATTTAAGACCAATTATGAATGTAGCACCAGGGCAAGCTACCAGTGAATCAAGAATAGCAGCAATTAACAACAGCTTTTCTACCCTGCGCTTTCAAGCTAAACAAGAAACTTGGGCAAATTTTTCAGGAAGAATCACAGAATTAGGCGCAATTGTTGAGGCATTTATTGAAGGAGAAATCAAGCGTTCTCCCAGTGTGCAAGGACGCATTACACCCACAGGCGAAGTTGAAATTCTCTCTACCCACGACCAAATTCTTGGCGGGCCAGATGGTCAAATTTATCTTGGATGTCGCTTTCCCGCCGATGAAAGCTATCGCCTACAACTGCAACAATTAGGCTTAAAAGTTGGCAGAAAGCTGGCAGAAAAAGGAGCCTTAGAAAGATTTGGTGTTGATTTTGTCACCGTTGACAAAGGTAATAAGAATTGGGATATTCAAGCAATTGAAATTAACTTACGTAAAGGTGGTACAACTCATCCTTTCATGACCTTAAAACTATTAACAAATGGTCGCTATGATTTGTCCACAGGATTGTTTTATAGTCAGCAAGGTCGCCCTAAATATTACATTGCCACTGATAACTTACAAAAAGACCGCTATCGGGGATTATTACCAAACGATTTAATGGATATTATTGCCCATCACAGATTACATTTTGATAGTGGTACAGAAACAGGTACAGTTTTTCATTTGATGGGATGTCTCTCTCAATTTGGCAAATTAGGATTAACTAGCATTGGCGATTCTCCCCAACAGGCAGAAGATATATATAACAAAGTTGTCAATGTATTGGATGAAGAAACCCGCAGTGACAATCCAAATTTTCCCCTCTTTTCTGATTACACATTCCCCCTTGCTTGGGATGGGTACAGCTAGGAAATATGAACCTGGATTTCTCTCTTGTGAGAAATCCAGGGGTGTGGGAAGGGTGGGAGGTGTGGGAGGTGTGGGAGGGAGGATGGTGAAGAAATCTTTCCCCCCACACTCCCTACCCATACGTGAGAAATTCGGGTGAAGTTTTGTCCTGGTTAAATCCCCTAAATTTATTTATGTGATTTCCCTCCTGCCTCCTGCCCGGTTGGTGAGCGAAGTCGAACCACTGCCTCCTTAACATAGGTTAAAATCAACTCAGCGTTTGTATTGTAGCGGTTGTGTCCCATATCCCTCAAAGGGCGGTTCACTGCATAAATCCTGATTGTCAACGTCCTTACCCCCAACCTTGGGGAAACAAATTTTGTAACAGCTGTGGCGCATTGCTACAGTTGCTAGACCGCTATGTCCCACTGGAACCATTGGGTTCTGGTGGTTTTGCCCAAATTTATACAGTTTGGGATGAAAAAACTCAAACTGAAAAGGTGCTAAAAGTTTTGGTGGAAGATTCACCAAAAGCCCAGGAATTATTTACACAAGAAGCAGCAGTTTTAATTAGTTTGCAGCATCCTGGTGTTCCGAAGGTGGAAGCTGATGGTTTTTTTCAGGTAAATATCAGCAGTCCAAAACCGCGCCAGTTAGCTTGTTTGGTGATGGAAAAAATCAATGGGCCGACTCTGGATGAAATTATGAATAATTATCCTCAAGGATGTCCAGAGAATTTGGTACTCAACTGGTTCACCCAAGCTGTGAAAATTTTACAAGAACTGCACAAATGCCAAATTATTCACCGCGATATTAAACCTTCTAACTTAATGTTGCGGATACCAGCCTCAACCGCGCCACCAACTCAACCCAAAACAGGGTGGGAACAATTAGTATTAATTGATTTTGGTGGTGTTAAACAAATAAATGCTGCTATGCAGCGCCGAGAGTCGAGTTCAACGCGGTTATTTTCTTCTGGTTACAGTCCGCCAGAACAAGTTACTGGGGGAAATGTGGGGCCTGCGGCTGATTTTTATGCTCTTGGCCGGACAATGATTGAATTACTCACAGGTAAGTATCCGCCAGAGATGGAAGATTTGCAGACTGGGGAATTGCGGTGGCGGAATCGAGTGAATATTAGCTCACAGTTTGCTGATTTACTGGATGAGATGGTAAAGGAAGACGTGCGATCGCGTCCATCTAATGCAGCCATTATTCTCAAACGGTTAGCAAAAATTAACAAATCTGCCAAACCGCAGTCATTCTCCCAACCACCAAACTCAAATTCAGCCAGCAACAACTTAACAAGGCTAATTCAAACCATTGAACGAGCTTTTACCGATTTTCTCACAGCAATTGGTAAAACAGCTTTGTTTATTGCCAAAGCCTTGCTGAAAATGATTCAAGCTTGTGTAGCGATTGTGTGGGCAATGGTGCTATCTAGTTTAGGAGCTTGTTTAGGCACAATTATCGGCTTTTTTGTAGCTTACCGCACAATTTTAGGCGATCGCATTGTGCAATTAATCGTGGGTCAACTACCAGAACTCATTCCCAATTCTCAAACTAACTTTGGTGCAGATATTTTAGTCTTTGTGAGTGCTGGTTTGGGAACCGCCTGGGGACTCACCTTATCCGGGTGTTTTGGTCAAAGGCGGCGGTTTTTAGTCGCATCACTCATGGGTATGATTAGCTATGGATTTGGTTGGTTATTTTGGGAACTCATTTCACCCAAACAAAGCAGTGATGGTTTGGTCGTGATGATTGCTGTCTCAATATTTTTGCTATCCCTCAGCTTTGGGTTTCGCAGTCATCACATAGTTTATGCCTTAGTCGCCGCTTTAGGCACAGCAGTGATATTTTCTGGTTTATTTGTTTTAGGCTTCCCCGCCACAGTCTTTTATTTTTCACCCCAGCCACTTTGGACAGAATTAGGTCTACCCTTGGCTTTATTTGTTTTAGTCGCCATTTTTACATGCTTTTGGCTAGGGGTCAGTCATTACCTCATTGTTCCCGGACTGCGTTTTTTGGGATGGCGCTAAGTTAAATCGAAAAATCGTTTAGGGGATGGTCTACTACTTGTCTCAATATACAAGGTAGGGAGTAGGGAATGGGGAGTAGGGAGTAGGAAAGACGGCTGATCTGGGTGTACTGATTTTTTTCATAAATCAAATATGAGTCCTATACAAGGTTGGGTGGAGGAACGAAAACCAAAAAAGTCTTGAGGATGTTGGGTTTCGCTATCGCTCCACCCAACCTACTTTTCTTTTAACTTCCCCGTAAGAGTGTAGATGTTCAAAACCCTTACACCCTTATACCATCACACCTTCCTCACACTCTTAAACCCTCACACCCTTAAACCCTCATCCCCATTCTTCACAAATAACCTTTGTGCGTAAGCCCTACATAGATATACCGAATGATCACTAACTGACTCAACACAGTATAAATGCTCAAATTAATATCCCCCCAGCTACTTTTCTTTTAGCTGGGGGGATCGAATATGTGATAGTCTATAGAGAGTTCTGTATAGTTCCTTACGAATCAATCTTAAAGCCTAAATTTGGTTTTGTGTAGTCCCAAAATCAGAATTTATACTATTTTTATAGCTTCTTCATCACCACTTCATTGCTAGGATTTGCTGAGTTAACGGTATATGTGTATATGTTAAGTATGACAGTAACTCTACGTTTAACTGATCACAGACACAAATATCCGTAAAACCTATGAAACTCCAGATTGCCAGCATTGTTGCTCTAATAGTTTGCACGGGGTTAACCGAAAAAGCCTTGGGGCTGAATCAACAAGACCTAGAACAGTTCAGAAAATCGGGTGCTTGTCCTCGTTGCGATTTGAGTGGTGCTGACCTCAATCAAGCTAATTTAGCTGGTGTCAACTTGCGTGGGGCTATTTTAAAGGGAGCAAATTTATCCGAAGCGAATCTGACCAATGCAGATTTAACCGATGCAAATCTCGAAGGTGCAATCCTGAAATCTGCCAATCTCACTGGAGCATCTTTCACAGGTACAAATTTAACTTCAGCATCTTTAGAAAGTGCGGATTTGTCTTTTACAGGTTTTCTGGGTGCTAATTTAACAGCCGCTAACTTATCCGGTGCTAAATTATACTTTACTAATTTTCGCGGAGCAAACTTCCGACTAACTACTTTAACTACAGGTGATGTCACTTCCGATAAACCTTACTGGTGGTCATCTGAGCGTGTAATTCCCAAGCAATGTAATAAATTTAAAGCAGGGACAACTTGTTATACCCAGTCTGAGGAAGTGGAAAGTAAGCGGTAGGGAGTGGTGAGTAGGGAGTTGGGAGTGGAGATGGTTTAAATTTTTGTCTACTACAGGACTTACGCACAGGCTACAGAAAATCGTAGACGCGCAAGCGGCTTCCCGCAGGGTATCACAGAGACGCAGAGGACACGGAGGAATGAGAGTTTGAGAGAGTTCTTGCGTAAGTCCTATACTATTCCCTATTCCCTATTCCCTATTCCCTATTCCCTATTCCCTATTCCCTATTCCCTATTCCCTATTCCCTATTCCCTATTCCCTATTCCCTATTCCCTATTCCCTATTCCCTGTTCCCTTTGATAAAGAACATTTTGTTCATTAGCACTTATTTATCATGGGAACAAAGCTCGTAACTAAAATTGATTGATGTTAACCCGTATTAAAGAGATAGCCACAAAACTAGCACCCCGTTTAGTTGAAATTCGCCGTCATCTTCACTCTCATCCAGAACTCAGTGGTCAAGAGTATCAAACAGCTGCTTTTGTGGCTGGGGTTCTGTCTTCCAGTGGGTTGCATGTCCAAGAAGGTGTGGGAAAAACAGGTGTAATTGGGGAAGTGCGGGGTACAGGAACCGATGAGCGTTTATTAGCGATTCGGACTGATATGGATGCTTTACCTATCCAAGAACGTACAAGTTTAGATTATGCTTCCCGTAAAGATGGGGTGATGCACGCTTGTGGTCACGATGTACATACGACTGTCGGGTTAGGTACGGCAATGATCTTGTCCCAAATCGCTGATGAATTGGGCGGGAAGGTGCGATTTTTATTTCAAGCCGCCGAGGAAATTGCCCAGGGTGCGAATTGGATGGTGCAAGATCAGGCGATGCAGGATGTTTCAGCGATTTTAGGCGTTCATGTTTTTCCTTCTATCCCCGCAGGTTCGATTGGGATACGTTACGGAGCGTTGACAGCCGCAGCTGATGATTTAGAAATTACGATTATTGGTGAGTCTGGACACGGCGCACGTCCCCATGAAGCAACTGACGCGATTTGGATTGCTTCACAAGTGATTACAGCTTTGCAACAAGCCATCAGCCGGACTCAGAATCCTTTGCGCCCTGTAGTGTTGAGTATAGGGAAAATTCAGGGTGGTAGAGCGCCCAATGTGATTGCTGATCAAGTGCAGTTGTGGGGAACGGTGCGATCGCTCCATCCCGAAACCCGCGCCCATCTCCCTCATTGGATTGAAAATATTGTGGCGAATATCTGTGATGCTTACGGCGCAAAATATCAAGTTAATTACCGTCAAGGTGTCCCCAGCGTCCAAAATGATTATTCTTTAACCCAGTTGTTACAATCAGCCGCAGAAGAAGCCTGGAGTAGCGATCGCGTCCAAGTTTTACCCGAACCTTCTCTTGGCGCGGAAGATTTTTCTGTTTATTTAGAACACGCCCCTGGTTCAATGTTTCGCTTGGGTGTCGGTTTCAAAGATCGAATCATCAACTACCCATTACACCATCCCGAATTTGAAATCGATGAGTCGGCGATTATCACAGGTGTGGTAACTATGGCCTATGCCGCTTATAAATATTGGCTATAACAGCAAATATAGGAATATGGTTTGATTCCTGAATCTAGTTGTGTACGCAGGGAGTAGGGAATGGGGAATAGGGAGTAGGAGAGAAGCCTGATCTGGGTGTACTGATTTTTTTCCCAAATCAAATATGAGTCCTATAGAGAACAGGATTGCAGCAGTTAGAGGATATAAACTCATCTAAAAAATATCCATAGCTTTCAAACCTGTTCTCTACTAATGATATAAATTTTGCAGAAAATTGAGTATTTTTTCTCAATTTCTTGTACTTATTTAGTTAATAAATCTAACTATAGTCAGGTGTTTATACCTCTTTTGAGGTATTGACATCTTAATTTTTATAGCAATTTATCTTGCAGATTCTTACAAAAGGTTATAAATTATTAATTTGTAGGGGAAATCAAAATTGTCATTTCCAAAACCCAATTATCATCCGTAATTATACTGAAAATAATAGAGGCTTTAAATAGCTTACGAGATATATTTTGATTGATATAAATGGTTCTACATAGAAAAAGAACGTAATTAATCTCAGACTATATCTTGTCTCCAGATTTTCAGGAGTATTTTCCCAGGCAATTCATAAAAATTATCATTGAATTGCTGTAAATTAATCAGCATTTAAATTCCTACAAAACTGTTAATTATAATCAGCAAAAATCAACTTTAAGAAGATAACATTTCTGTCGTTTCTTAAAGGCTCTTTGTTATGATGATGGCAGAAAATCAGCAAATCAGGAGCATTTACCACAAAAATACATCCCATAAGGAGTTTGTTTGACAATGCAAATAGAGAACTTATTAACAGATGAAATTACAGAAAAAGCCGCATGGGAAGCACTAGAAAAATCGATTCTATATTATCGAGGGCGACCGATTGGTACAGTTGCCGCTTATGATAATTCTGTAGAAGCACTTAATTATGACCAGTGTTTTGTTCGAGATTTTGTCTCTTCAGCATTAATTTTTCTTGCTAAAGGTAGAACAGATATTGTGCGTAACTTTTTGGAAGAAACTTTAAAGTTACAACCAAAAGAACGGCAATTAGATGCTTATAAGCCAGGGAGAGGTTTAATTCCGGCCAGCTTTAAAGTTGTTGTCGAGAATGGCGAAGAATATTTAGAGGCAGATTTTGGGGAACATGCGATCGCCAGAGTCACACCTGTAGATTCTTGTCTGTGGTGGATTATTTTGTTGCGTGCTTATGTTGTAGCGACAAAAGATTTTTCCATAGCTTATCAGCCAGAATTTCAAAATGGCATTCGGTTGATTATGGAAATTTGTTTGGCGAATCGTTTTGATATGTACCCAACACTGTTAGTTCCCGACGGTGCTTGTATGATTGATCGTCGGATGGGTATATATGGCCATCCTCTCGAAATACAAGTTTTATTCTACACAGCACTCAGGGCAGCACGGGAGTTATTAATTTGCCAAGGTAATCAAGATATTGTGATGGCAATTGATAATCGTTTACCACTTTTATGCGGACATATTCGCCAGCATTATTGGATAGATATTAATCGCTTAAATGCCATTTATCGCTTCAAAGGTGAAGAATATGGCAAGGCGGCGGTGAATCTATTTAACATTTATGTAGACTCAATTCCCTATTATGAATTAGATAAATGGCTACCCAAAAAAGGCGGTTATCTGGCTGGGAATGTCGGGCCATCTCAGTTAGATACACGCTTTTTTGCCTTGGGTAACTTGATGGCGATTATTTCTGATTTAGCCACAGAAGAACAGTCACAAGCCATTATGAATCTGATTGAGAAAAGATGGGACGATTTAGTCGGAGATATGCCGATGAAAATCTGTTTCCCAGCGATAGAAGATGAAGAGTACAGAATTGTAACTGGATGTGACCCGAAAAATATACCTTGGTCTTATCATAATGCTGGTAGCTGGCCTGTGCTGATGTGGATGTTAACAGCAGCAGCCATGAAAACTAATAGAACCAGTTTGGCAAAAAAAGCGATCGCCATTGCAGAAGCCCGCATTGGTGAAGATGAATGGCCAGAATATTACGATGGTAAAAAAGGCCGATTAATTGGTAAACAAGCAAGAAAGTATCAAACCTGGACAATTGCAGGTTTCTTATTAGCGAAAGAATTAGTTAAAGATGCTTCTCATTTACCGCTAGTAAGTTTCGATAAGTTACCACCAGATTTAGTATCAAGAGCCTGTGAGTTTGAAATCCGCAGTGTAGATCCTCTTAGCTCTTAATCTTGAGTAACAAAGAATTCAGTCGCCAGAATTCAATTCTGAATTCTGGCGCAATACAGCAGATTCAAGCCCTGAAAATCTTACATTATAAGGATTTCAGAAAACTTCCTCGGTTTTGAGATGCCGACAGCATTTGACGTACCAAAATACTTTAGGAAGGGCTGTAGCAATTAAACAATCCCATTTTTTAGAGCCTGAAACCCTTGTGGCTACGTGACAAAAGTCTGTGCCAAATAACTTAAAGGTCAATTGGTACTGCAAAAACAAGCTTTTTCTGAGAATTTCGAGTTAAAGAGCTATTTTATTTTTGTAATCCATACGGAACAATGCTTTCAGGCGTTGCGTGGCGGCTTATGACAGGCTCGCTACTTTTACCCCTTTCAGCTTCTAAAAATTAGATGGGTTCAAATGGTACGAATAAAAGTAGCGGAGCGGGCCTGTCAAATCCTAATTGTTGAATGAAAGTCAAATTTTTTCTGAAACATAGTCTGAGTATGATTTTCAGACGACGTATGGCGGCAAAATGCGCCTTGACTACTAGGACTATTTTTGTAAGACGATACCTTTTCGGGCTTGCTGCACGGTGATGCCTTGCTTCAAGAAAAAGCTTTGACTTAAGGGTTAGATGGCGCAATGTAAGTATCTACTGGTGGCGCAATATAAGTATCTACTGGTGGCGCAATATAAGTATCTACTGGTGGTGCAATATAAGTATCTACTGGTGGTGCAATATAAGTATCTACTGGTGGTGCAATATAAGTATCTACTGGTGGTGCAATATAAGTATCTACTGGTGGTGCAATATAAGTATCTACTGGTGGTGCAATATAAGTATCTACTGGTGGTGCAATATAAGTATCTACTGGTGGTGCAATATAAGTATCTACTGGTGGCGCAATATAAGTATCTACTGGTGGTGCAATATAAGTATCTACTGGTGGTGCAATATAAGTATCTACTGGTGGTGTGTAAGTATTCTGCGTTAGCGTAAGAGTAAGAGAGCTAAAAATTACTGATATATACATCAACCATATAGAAAGCCATACAGAATTGTTATCGTCCATTGAATTTTCCTATTTTAAAAAATTCAAATATCAGTAGCGGTCAAAATTAAATTCTTAATTCCGAAAAAATTTTAGCGTAATTTCGACTGAAATTGGCCTAAATATAGCAAAGCTGTCACCAGGGGCAAGATAGCTGGAAACTATTGCTATATCTACGCCAGATAGCTTAATGAGTGTAATTGATGTCTCTAAGACTGCGATCGCTCTGCATCTGCAATTTCTTAGAAGAAAAAGGAGCGATATCCGCACTTTTCCCAGGCTGCATCAGATTTTAATCAATTACCTGCCTTCTGGTTGACTTAATTTGACTACGCTTAGTTTTACTGTCAAGACGTTTTTTTTGAGAACTACGAGTTGGTTTGGTGGGTTTGCGGATTTGGGGCAGCACAACTGCGCTGAGTATGAGTTGCTTGAGTCGTTGCAAAGCTTCTTCCCGATTTTGTTCTTGGCTACGGTGTTCTTGAGCCTTGATGACAACAACTCCATCTTGAGTTATGCGTCGGTCGTTGAGCTTGAGAAGTTGCTGTTTATAGAAAGCGGGTAGTGATGAAGCTTCAATGTCAAAGCGTAAGTGAATGGCTGTAGCAACTTTGTTGACGTTTTGACCCCCTGCTCCTTGAGAACGAATCGCGCTAATTTCGAGTTCGCTATCGGGGATGATGATTTTATTCTTAATTTGCAGCATAACTTAACTATACGCCCGAAGCCACAGAGAAAGTAGGGCAGTTAAACTTTGTGTATCTAGTGTTTTCTGGAATTTGTAATTTAGGCGGTGTAGTCCTTATTAGTCAAGCAACTTATAAATAACTTCTATAAATAACTAGGGGAAAATTACCCCATCAAAAGCCCAGTCATCCCGACTGGGTTTTTGGTTTAAGGCGATTCGATTTGTGTATACCATGCTGATAGAATAATACAGCCCTGCCAAGTCAACGGGGGTAAATGAAAACTTATGACCAACCCCCGCCAAATAGCTTTTGTTGCTTTGCGAGATGTTCACAAAGGGGCTTATGCTGATGTTGCCTTAGATAGAGTGTTGCGAAAATTTAAATTGCCAGATAGCGATCGCCGTCTAGCGACAGAATTAGTTTATGGCAGTGTCCGCAGATTACGCACCCTCGATGCTTTAATTGACCAACTCGCCACGAAAAAATCTCATCAACAACCACCAGAACTACGTACCATTCTACATCTCGGTTTTTATCAACTCCGCTACCAAGAACGCATTCCCCCTTCAGCAGCAGTGAATACAACCGTGGAACTCGCTAAGGAAAATGGTTTTTCGGGACTCACGGGTTTTGTCAATGGTTTGTTACGTCAATACATCCGTCTTGCAGAAAAATCCCCCGAACCTTTGCAGTTACCAGATAACCCCGTGGAACGTTTGGGGATTTTGCATAGTTTACCCGACTGGATAATTCAAGTTTGGTTAGACCAAATTGGTGTTGCGGAAACCGAAAAACTCTGTGAATGGATGAACCAAACACCGACAATCGATTTACGCATCAACCCACTCCGCACCAATTTAGAGCAAGTAGCCACAGCTTTAGAATCGGCGGGAGTTTTAGCTCAAAGAATCCCCAATTTACCCCAAGCTTTACGGTTAATTAGCAGTCCTGGTGCGATGCAAAATTTACCAGGGTTTACTGAAGGTTGGTGGGTTGTGCAGGATGCAAGCGCCCAACTGGTGAGTCATTTACTCGACCCCCAACCGGGTGAAGTGGTGATTGATACCTGTGCCGCCCCTGGAGGGAAAACAACACACATTGCAGAGTTGATGCAGGATCAAGGTAAAATTTGGGCTTGCGATCGCACTGATTCCCGATTGCGAAAACTCCAAGAAAATGCGCGGCGACTCAATTTGCAATCAATTGAAATTTGTACTGGCGACAGTCGTAACTTGCCGCAATTTTACAATATTGGCGATCGCCTGTTACTAGATGCTCCATGTTCGGGTTTAGGAACCTTACACCGCCACGCCGATGCACGTTGGCGACAAACACCAGAATCTATCCAAGAACTTTCGCAGCTACAAAAGCAATTACTGTCCCACACATCAAATTTTGTCAAAAACGGTGGTGTGCTGGTTTATGCTACCTGTACACTGCACCCCGCCGAAAATGAAGCGGTGATTTCGGAATTTTTGGCTGAAAATCCCCAATGGCAAATTGAGCCTCTCGAACCTAGTTCACCCTACTCTATTTATTCCACACCCCAAGGCTGGCTGAAAGTCTGGCCGCACCGTTGGGATATGGACGGCTTTTTCATGGTGCGCTTAAGAAAAACTAATGATTCAGGGTGATTACTGCCAGGGATTGTACCATTTGATGGAAGCCCCAATCTCCCACAGGAGGCAGCAATGGTTACTGATTCCAATGTAAAGAACTTAGTTAAAATCTTGATTGGAGCAGCTTGGATTGATGGGATAATTCAACCAGAGGAACGACAGTATCTCCGCGAAATTGCCCAAGCTAAAGGTTTGGCTACCGATCCAGAAATTAAGCCTTGGTTGTACGAATTAGTACCCGTGCAACCCAAAGAGTGTTACGCCTGGGTGAAAGAATATTTAGGCGATCGCCCAAGCTTGGAAGATTGCGAAAGTCTGATTGAAGCTATTAGTGGCTTAATTTATAGCGATGGCGAAGTCGCAACCGAAGAAGCTAGACTCCTAACACAAATTCAGGACTTAGCTGAACAAGATTCTGCCCAACAACCAGTTCATAATGCGTTGCTTAAACAAATTCAAACGCTTTATCGTCGTTGGGTCGAGGTACAGAATTAATGCTCTAATGTCTATAGTCAAGAGTCCAAAGGCAAAAGTCAAAAGTCTAGATTTCGCAATCTAAAACTTTGAGCATTGACCATTGACTGTTGACTATTGACCAATTATGCTTTTGGCTCACCAATACCGGGAGTTTCTTCTTTGTCTACTTTGGGTACAAAGTCGGGACGTTCTTTACTTTCCCAACCCACTGGGCGTTTAGAGTTGTACCAAGCAATAGAACCAATAGTGACAGCAGCAATAAACCCAACTACATAAACCAATGTAAAAGCCAGGGGGAAATGACCTCCGCCTGTTGCTACTGAATCTGCTGCCTGCATTAATATAAGCATGAGTATATGTTCCTTTTTTACGCAACACTACTTAAGACACTATAAAACTAGAGTATCACTTACATCCTCCCCAAGTTTGAAATAGTGGCTCTTTCAGCAGATACAGAAGACGTGAAACCTTGACAGTGTAAGGGTTACAAAAAAATTATCAATAAAAAATTCTGTATATGTAGCAGGGGACATGGGACAGGTGACAGTGTTAAACGCTTTATATTCAAATTTGTAGAGACGTTGTATACAACGTCTCTAGTTGGGGTGAGAGTAAAAATATTATTTCTGCAAGCAACTCCATGCTTTATGTATGAAATAAGACAGTAAATAACGGGATAAACGCTAAGATAAATCCTTGCCAAGACTGCCAGTTCATCGCTAATTTTGGTTCTGGTGGTGCAAGTAAAGCATCAATTCTTTGTTCCAAGCGATCGCCTAAACTACTACCCAAAGCGGCACAGCACACTTCAGATTCCGGTAGGACAGAAGTTTGACTCACAACCAACACTAACGATTCTGCTAACAGCAGTGGATCAACTTGAGCAGCCGCGTAACTATCCGCACGTAGTTCGCGCAACACTAATAATTCTTGCCACAACGCATCTGTATTCGGTAGCCAAGCGGTGCAAGTACGCACCCAACCCAGCCAGAAAAACCAAAATGTATCGCGGTAATAATGATGTCCTTGCTCATGGGCTAAGACACTTTCAACATGAGCAGGTGAAAGATTTTGGAGTAATCCTTGGCTAACTACTAGTTCTGGTTGCCAAAAACCAATTTGACCAGCAAACAATGTTGGTGTGTTAATTAGCCTAGCTGATTTACCATCAAGATTAATCAAGGGAGCATGACGGGCAGATTCTACAGATTGCCAACCTTGGATGGCGAGTTTTATGCACAAAACAGCAAAATAGCCGAGAATGACAAACGCTAAATCATAGCTCAACCAGCCTGTGTAGACTCCGCCCATTTTACCTTGCGGCCCCATACACAGCAGAGCGATCGCAGTCATAAATATCAACAAAGGCGGAAACAAAAAGATAAATAAAGCTTTCCGCCAGCGCAAATTCCAATTACCCGGACTATTCACCCAAGAGCATCTTAATATCCAAGAAACTGCTACAGCCGTCAAAATCATGATTAGGTGCATTTATTGTTCCTCCCTGGCTTGGCGTGCAGCTTGAATCCGCTTGGCTATGGCTTCGATTTGCGCTTGGGCTGTTTCATCCAGACTATCAGCAAAGGCCGCAATCACATCGGGATTACCCACTGCGAGAAAGCGTTGTAGTTGATCATGAGCTTTAATCACCTGCGCCTGTTGTTTACTCAGCAAAGGTCGCCAATAAAAAGCTCTTCCTTGTTTATCGCAGGCCAGCCAGCCTTTTTCGGTGAGCCGACGCAGCACTGTGGTGACAGAAGTATAAGCCAATTCTCGGTTAGGATCAGCCAAAATGCGATCGTGTACATCTTTAACTGTCGCGGAACCAAGCTCCCAGACAATATTTAAAATTTCTGCTTCCAAAGGGCCTACAGACAGTTGTTTTGGACGGTAATCGGGTAAAGGTGCCATGTCGATTTTAGATCCTAGAGTTTACATTGGCAGATTTGATGCAAAATTCCCCTCTTGATTGACCAAGGTAGAGTTATTATATATCCCTTGCTTTTTACATACCTAATTCCATTAAATCAATCAAGCGATCGCACCTCTGAAAATACCATCGCAAATCTTCATAATCATTGTCCTTCACTACCACTCAAAGGATCTGCAATTATGTATGCCCTTGTCTCAATTGACAAAATTCAATTACCTGCTGGTTCTGTGGTGCGCCTACCTGCTACTTGGCAAGAGTATCAGCGCCTTTGTGAACAACGGGGAGATGGCTCAATTCCCCGCATTAAATATCGTGATGGAGAAGTATTACTAATGTCACCTTTGCCTGTACATGGACGAGATGCTCATTTGATTGCCAATATTGTTGTCACACTTTTAGATCATGATGGCAGGGAATATGATGCGTTTACCCCTGTGACGATGACTCTACCGGAAGAAAGCGGTATTGAGCCTGACTATTGTTTTTACATTGATAATTGGCAAGCTGTTTCCGGCAAAAAGCGAATTGACTGGCGACAAGATCCCCCGCCTGATTTGGTAATTGAAATTGATGTCACTAGTTATTCCGATGTGGAAGATTATCTGCCTTATCGTGTGCCAGAAGTGTGGCTATTCAAAAAACAGCAGTTATTAATTTACCAATTACAGGGAAGTATTTACCAACTGCAAACCCAGAGTCGCTATTTTCCAGGCTTGGATCTGCACAGCGTCATTGCTCAGTGTGTACAAATTGCTTATCAACGTAATACTAGTGCGGCGATTCGCCATCTTAAACAACAGTTAAATAACAGTTAAAGTCAAGGATATTTGCCCTCATTGGCCAATGTCTTGCCATAACCCCGAAAAATTCCTATTGCTTAAATTGTCATTATGGTTGTTAACACAAATTAGAATGTATCTCGATAATAATATTTAGAGCAGGTGTATCCAGCGCGTGAAGTTATTCTTATACCACACTCCGGAATTAACTCCTAAAGATGAAATTCCAGACTGCGCGATCGCAGTTGATGTCTTGCGAGCCACTAGTACAATTGCCACAGTCTTAGCGGCTGGCGGTGAAGCAGTACAAGTCTTCAGTGATTTAGAAAAGCTCATCGAAGTTAGCGAACAATGGCCAGTAGAGAAACGCTTAAGAGCAGGAGAACGTGGCGGAGCTAAAGTCACTGGCTTTGAACTTGGTAACTCTCCCCTAGACTGTACACCAGAACTAGTGCATGGTCGCCGCTTGTTTATTAGTACGACTAACGGTACTCGTGCTTTACAACGAATCCAAAACTCTCCATCTGTATTAGCAGCCGCTTTAATTAACCGCGCTGCCATAGTAGATTTTCTGTTAGAAAAACAGCCCGAAACAGTCTGGATTGTTGGTTCTGGTTGGGAAGGGAGTTTTGCTTTAGAAGATACAGTTTGTGCAGGTGCGATCGCTCATAGTATCCTCGCAAAAACTCAGGTCTCCCCAGATCAATTAGCTGGTAATGATGAATTGATTGGTGCGATCGCTCTTTACACCCAGTGGCAAGATAACTTGTTGGGATTATTTCATCATGCTAGTCACGGTAAACGATTATTACGCCTTGAATGTCATGAAGACCTGAAATATTGCTCCCAAACTGATATTTTGGATGTTTTACCAATGCAACAGGAAATAGGAGTTTTAAAAAGCAACAACTAAGCATTACTCAAACATCATCCAAAACATTCCCAAGTTTTTTCAGCTGGTTATCTTAGTATTATTGGGGATTTTTTTAGATGCAAATGTAACAAATTTATCTTTGTTTATCTATCTGGAAGCTTAATCTTTACGTAACCCTTGTTTTGTTTGCATTCATGAATGATTAAAAATATCCCTGGTATCAATACCGGGGATATTTTATCAAATTATTTAATAGAATATTTGTTTACTATTTAAAAAACTTAACTAAAATACTTCAGGCATAACTTCAGTACCCAACTAAAAACAGCCGTAATAGGTATTCTGAGAGATTTAAAATGGATTGGTAGGTAATTTTTCCATTTTCAACCTTACTTTTGCGCTTATATCTTTACTTCGGGCTGATTTTGCCATTTTAAATCTATAAAACAGCAAGAATTGGTCGCATTTTCTTACTGAGTTTCACAACAACTTGTGATGACATCATATTTGGCTGATAGTTGACTTGGGTGGTAATATTCTCAATAAGAAATTTATTACTTGGCCTAAATACCAGGAAAAAACAAAGATGTTATGAGCAGGTTATACACCAAGACTCATAGCAATGCAAATAAACTTGTTTATCTTGTCTGAAGATAGCTGATGAAAGCAGACAAATGCTTTTCTTAACTAATTTCAAACAGATAAAAAATCTCTGTCTAATTACGCCGAAACGCATAGTTAAGACAAGAGAATGGTCGAAATAAATGAAAATTTTCGTAGTTTTATCTAATACAACCAGACTGATAGCATGAATAAAAAATGGGCGGTCAAGCGAATAACCATCAACCTAGCACTAAACGAAGCGAAGAACCTGGAAAAATATTGTGACCAGACAGGAAGGCCAGCAACAGATGTCATCAGAGAACTGATTCGCGGATTGGCTACTACAAGGTCTGAGTAGGATTGCAGTTCGGTCTGTGTTGCAAACCGTTGTCTTGATAATTTTCTCAACTCTAAATTAAAAGAGTTTGAGTGAAAAACTTAGCTCACAGGTAAGCCTCGAATGAGTTCCTCAATCACATTCGAGATTGCTTGGCCTGTTTGCCCACAATATTTCTCTAGCGTTTGAGCTTCGTCTGGAGTCAAGTCCACAGTTATTTGCTTGACTATTTGTTTTTTACTGGAGGTTGGAAAACTAGAAAATCCAAGCGCAGCTGTTCTATCCATCATTTTTTCAATGTGTATGGAGGCTAATTAAGATATTGCCAAGACTGCAACATCTTGACCAGTGAAAATCAAGATTTTGAGCTTAAAGTTAAGCTTTTACTTATCTTCGTTTTTCCAAAATTGAATTTAAAAGCAAAGAAATTAGCCTTTGAGAACCCAGTTTTATTAGTGAATACAGGCAAAATGTGTAAAAAACTCTCATAAATGGGGGGTTTAAGTCTTCTTATGGTTGAAAAATCCACATTTTTCGCAACAGCATAAGTAGCCTTCAAGATACTGGCAGATAGGAGATTATACAACAAACTATGCCTAATCCATTTTTAAATGAGCCTGACAAAGTAGAGGTTAAAACAGGCCACAGTATTTTGGTAGATCAACCACCATTGATGGATAGTAGTGATTCCTGTACTCCCACAAGAATTGATGCAGATATCTTAAATAAAACCCAGAAATTTTTAGATCGTGCCATCGTATCTGCTTGGCACGCCGTCAAATCTGAGCGAAGACCACCAGCTTTAACTCCTACACGTTGGGTATGGCGACTTGCTGGTTTTTACCATTTGTGTCATTCAACACCAAGACTCATGGAAAAAGCGCGATCGCGTTTTGCTGCAACCAATCGTCAGAGTTTGTCACAGTGGGCAGAACAAAAAGGTAGAGAAGAAGCAGGTCACGATATACTTGCACTGCGAGACATTCGCTCAATGGGGTATCAAGCTGAAGCTGTTGTCGGAGCATTTTATCCGCCTGCGGCTAAAGCATTGATGGATTATTTTGCTCAAAGCGCCGAGGATTCAGATCCAATTGATTGTGTAGGCTATTCCTATACAGCAGAACGCCTGGGTACATGTATAGGAGAAGCTTACATCCAGAAAGTAGAAGCATTACTACCACCAGGAATCAATGCCACTCGTTGTCTACGTGTACATAGTGCCATTAGCACCACAGAGGTACAGCACGTTAAAGAAACGGTGGCGATGATTACAGGGCTAACTCATCAAGAGCGCGATCGCGTGGCACAAGCTTGTTACCAAGCTGCTTTATTGCGTTTTAGCCCACCGCCAGAAGCCTACATAACAGATGAGGAGATTGAGAATGTTTTAAAGCCACTAAAACTTTAAATCAGTACAGGTCAATCTGAGTCATCAACTGTAACGTCCTAAAAAACAAAACTGAAATTTTGTCAGCAATTTTTAACAACATAGAATTCGGTGCAACTACCAAGGAGAAAACCATGAAAACTGCAACATCCACAATCAAAATTCTCAAACAGCCATCTTCTACCCAAGATGATTCTCTGATACAGCACCAAACTTTAAATATTCAAATTGATATCAGCGAAAATAATTTAGCAATATTAGATGACACAGACTTGGAACTAGAGAGAATCATGTTTGAAGAATTAGCACATGGATTGCCCAGCGACATTCCTATGGCTGATTGGTAGTGTGTGAGATTTTGAGTTGAGGTTGTCAATGGTCGACAGTTCAAAAAAGGCTGATTTTTGACACCTGGCTTTTGACAACCATAACCTTGATTAAGTATTTTTGTTGCATGAGTTCCAGTTGTTTGACCTATACAATTGCCCCTAATCTTTTTAACGTAGCAATCGTCGCCGCCGTTAAACCAGTAATTCCTCTAATATTCATTCCTTCGTAAAATTTTTGAGCTTTCAAAGTGTTTAAACAATCGCTTGTATTGATGTCCCAAAGTCGAATTGTTTCATCAGCACCACTACTAGCGAGAATTCGATTATCTGGACTAAAGGCGAGCGACCAAATCCAAGCTGAATGTCCATGTAATGTGGTTTGACATTCACCCGTATCAACATCCCATAATTTAACTGTGTAATTGGGACTACTACTAGCTATAATCTTGCCATCTTGACTAAAGATAACTGCCTTCACTAGACCATTTTCACAAACCATGAAGGTGTGCAAACAATTACCAGTACGAACATTCCACAACCGGACTGTCCCATCATAACCAGCACTGGCCAGCAGTTCGCCATTTGGACTAAAAGCGATCGACCAAACCCAATTTGTATGACCCTCTAATGTTTGTTTGCACTCACCAGTGTTGACATCCCATAACTTGACTGTCTGATCCCAAGCTCCACTAGCTAACAGACTACCTTGAGGACTGAAAGCAACTGATTGAACAGCAGCACAATGCCCCATAAAAGTTTGCACAACCTGGCCAGTATTTACATCCCACAACTTCACGGTTTGGTCATTACTACCACTGGCTAACATTTGACCATCTGGACTAAAAGCTATTGACCAAACTACAGCAGGGTGTCCTAAAAGAGTTTGCAGAACTTGACGGGTATTAATGTCCCACAACTTAACTGTATGATCATCGCTGCCACTAGCCAAGGTATGACCATTGGGACAAAAAGCCACTGAGCGAACAGCAGCACGATGTCCTGGGAGAGTTTGCAGAACTTGACCCGTATTGACATTCCACAACCTCACTATTTGATCATCACTGCCACTTGCCAACATTTGGCCATCTGGACTGTAAGCAACTGATAGTACTTGGCTAGTATATCCACTGAGAGTTTTCAGACATTGACCAGTGGTAACATCCCATAACTTCATCATTTGGTCATCACTACCACTAGCCAAGAGATCGCCTTGGGGACTAAATACAACAGAAAATACAAAGGTTGAATGCCCATGAAGAGTTTTTAAGCATTGACCTGTAGTTAAATCCCATAATCTCACTGTATGGTCGAGGCTACCACTAGCGATGAGATGAGCTTGGGGATGAATAGCAACAGACCAGACAGCAGCATGATGTCCTTGTAAGGTTTTAATACATTCACCCGTGTCTATATTCCATAACTTCACTGTCTGGTCATCACTGCCACTGACAATTATCTGCCCATTAGGACTGAGAGTTAACGACCTAATACCATCACGATGTCCCTGCAAAATTTTGATACATTCACCAGTTTTGACATCCCACATCCGAATTGTGTCGTCATCACTACCACTCACGAGAGTTTGACCATCCAGAGTAAAAATTACACAAATGATCCAACTTGTATGTCCATGAAATGTTTGCAGGCATTCACCAGTACTAACATTCCACAGTTTGATAGTACGATCATTACTACCTGTTACTAGTGTTTTCCCATCTGGGCTAAAGGCAATTGTCCAAACTTCGTGTTCATGTTCTTGTAAAGTTTTCAAGCATTGACCAGTATGAGAATTCCACAACTTCACTGTATGATCACTACTACTGCTGGCTAAGATGCTGCCATCGGGGCTAAAAGAAAGTGATGGTACCCAGTTAGTATGACCTTGAAAGGTGAGAACTTGATTGCAATTGGTAACTTGGTATAGGCGGATTTCGCCATTGGTATCACCCATTGCTAAAAGTTTGCCATTAGGGCTAAAAGCAATAGATAAAATGCCGCCAAAGGTTTCTGCAAAAACAGACTTAGTTAAATCAGCGTTTTGAAAATTGACATTATGTAGTTTTACATTCCGCAAGTCTGCTTGCCAAACAGTTAATTGAGAGAAATCAAAACCAGTTAAATCTGTCTGGAGTTTACAAAACAAATTGAGAATATTTCCACCTGTATAACCTGGTTCCTGTGGTGATTCTTCTTGGAGTTTGGCTAAAATTTGAGTTAATTGGTTTTCAATTCTTTTTTTGCTTCTTAATGCCGTCAGCAAAGCATCAATGACTGGTTTCAGAATCAGGCGAATTTGCGTTTCTCTGATGTAGTCTTTTGCACTGGCCTTGATTAAAGCATGGCATCTCAAAAGTTGAATATGATCAGTGACAATTTCCTCACAGACTTGTTCTATTAATACCTGAGTCACATATTCCATGACTACAGGTTGTAAGGTAAAAGTGGCTGTGCTTTTTTCTACTAGCGATCGCCTCACCAAAGATTCTACCGCCTCTAGCAATTTTTGTGGTGCCACTGGCGAGACAATATCTTCCCGCAAGTCTGAGAGTGTCACTGGTTCACGATTAATTGCTAACCAGTACATAATTTCTTGTTCTAAATCTGACAACCGCTCAAACTGCTGGTCTAAAATATCTCGAATATCGCCAAAAACCACGGTATTTTGCTGTAAAAACTCGCTGACATTCCCCGCAAATACATCTTCAATGGTTGTAGCGACTATTTTCAAAGCCAAGGGATTACCACCATAGGATTCAATCATGGCTTTCCATTCTTCTTCGGCGGCCGATAACCCTTTGATTTTTAAAATTTCCTGTCCTTCAACTACCTTCAAGCCACTTAATTGTAAGGAACGGACTGGTAAAGCTTCGCCTTCTAATAATGCGATTTCTTGGGGTTTTTCCCGACTGGTTAAGATTAAACAACTTTGGTGAGTCGCTTCTCCTAGACGTTTAAACAACTCACCGTAACCTTCATATCCTTCCCGATATTTGCCGGCTCGACTACCATAACGTAATATTGATTCGGCATTGTCCAGAATTACTAGACAGCGATGATTTCGCAGATAATCAATTAACCTGGAGATGCGATCGCTTAAACTTTCGGGTAAGTTCGCTTCTGTTTCTTGCTCATCCGATAAAAATTGCAGTAATTGATTGATGATAGCTTTTACAGGTGGAGCTTCGCGGAGCGATCGCCAAATTACATATTCAAAATCTTCCCGAATTTCTTGCGCTAATTTTACAGCCAGCGCCGTTTTGCCAATACCACCCATCCCTAACAAGGCGATAAATTGGCAATGTTCATCTAAAATCCATTGTTCTAATGCAGCCAGTTCTTCTTTACGCCCATAAAAAACAGGTAAAAAACTTGCGTCTCCCCAATCTAAACGAGTATTAGAGCTTAAATAATCACTTTCATTGATTTTGACATCAAAAACTAAAAATAGTTTTTCCAGAGTCTTTTTATCAACTCCACCTTCTCGATTTAGTACTTTGGATATCGTACTAGGATGTAACCCCGAAAGTTCGCTGATATCTTCTAATGTGTAGCTATTGCCAAAATTTTCTTGTGCTTCTGACTTACGTTTTGCCTCCTGAAGTTTTTGTAAACCTCTAGTAGTAAGTGCAACACCACGCTTACGTCTCCAATTCTGTAAAACCATGTATTAAAACTATAATAACTATCACTTATCCCTGATATTTTTGGCTTTAAAAAAAGAATGTTACTAAGAAGTCAGCACTCAGGAGGAAAATGTGCCGTCGTGTTAGCGCAGTGCTAGTGACGTATGAGCGTCGGTAGTGCGTTGGGAAGACAGCGCGTTGCTTTGTTTGCCAAAGTTGTAGCAAGTGGCGTGCGACTGTCGTCGGCTTTGCGGCTCCTGAATTCTTACGAATGTGATGATTCTAAATTTATACACACAATCTTGGCTGGAAGATTCTGAGAATATGCCAGTTTTATGATCTTGAATAAAACGGACTGATCTGGAAATAGTGGCAAATTATTCTGAATGTATCAAAAGACAATTCAAAAGCTATGGTTTATGCGGAATTATTTATATACACCAGTAAGTAAATTAAACGTAATTTCGGCTGTATCTTAGCATATACCAGGTCAATACTCACTAAGAAAATCTTGGAGCATTACTTTTAATTTGATTCAGTTAGTATCAATTGCAAAAATCCCTTGGTTGATTTCCCAAGGGATTTTCAAGTGTCAAGCTATTAGATGATTAAAGATTAACGAGCGTTTGCCAAAAGTAATTCTCGTGTATCTGATTTACGGACTTTCACTTGTCCATCATCATCGACATCGACAATTGCTGTGTCACCATTGCCAATTTCGCCGGCTAGTAGTGCTTCCGCTAAAGAATCTTCTAACAGGCGCATAATTGCCCTGCGTAAAGGTCTAGCACCATAACTGGGGTTATAACCTTCATTGACGACCAATTCTTTAAATGCGTCTGTCACTTGCAAGGTGATACCTTTTTCTGTCAAGCGATTAGCAACCTCACGCAGCATAATCTCAGCAATTTGCTTGACTTCATCCTTACTCAACTGAGTGAAGACAATAATTTCATCAACTCTGTTGAGGAATTCGGGACGGAAGTAAGTTTTGAGTTCCTCATTTACTAAGTTACGAATGCGGTGATAGCTGGCTTCGGCTTGATTATCAAATTCAAAACCTAAACCACCGCCACCTTTTTCAATCACCTTAGAACCGATGTTAGAAGTCAAGATGATCAAAGTGTTCTTGAAGTCAACTTTCCGACCTTTGGCATCAGTTAGATGACCGTCATCTAAGATTTGCAGCAGCATATTGAAGACATCGGGGTGCGCTTTTTCGATTTCGTCGAACAACAGCACTGTGTAGGGTCTGCGCCGCACGGCTTCGGTAAGTTGACCGCCTTCATCGTAGCCGACGTAACCAGGAGGCGAACCAATCAACTTAGATACGGTATGGCTTTCCATGAATTCGGACATATCTAAGCGAATCATCGCTTCTTCTGCACCGAAGAAGTAGGAAGCTAAAGCTTTGGCTAGTTCTGTTTTACCAACGCCTGTGGGGCCGGAAAAGATAAAACTGGCTATTGGACGCTTGGGACTCTTTAACCCAACTCTAGCCCGACGGATGGCGCGAGATACAGAGGTAACTGCTTGTTCTTGACCGATTAAGCGTTGATGCAGGGTGTCTTCCAGGTGTAACAGCAACTCTGACTCAGATTCGGTGAGTTTGTTGACTGGGACACCAGTCCAAGAGGCGACGATTTGAGCAATGTCTTCTTCGTCAACAATGGGCTGAGGAATATTTTGGTCTTGGTGAATTTGCGCTTCCAGTTCTAATTCTTGGTCGCGCAGTTCGCCTGCTTTATCGAAGTCTTGAAGTCTGACGGCTTCATGTTTCGCTTTGGTGATACTGGTTAGTTGACGCTTGAGTTCTTTGTTAGCGGAAATTTGGGAGTTCCGCAACCGGACACGGGAACCAGCTTCGTCAATTAAGTCTATGGCTTTATCGGGCAGGAAGCGATCGCTAATATAACGATCTGACAACTGGGCTGCTGCTAATACCGCCGCATCGGAAATTTCGACTTTGTGATGTTGTTCGTAAGCACCGCGCAAACCGTAAAGAATTTGGATGGTTTCTTCCACAGAAGGTTCACCGACCAAAATTGGTTGAAAACGGCGTTCTAAAGCGGCATCACGTTCGATGTGCTTGCGGTATTCATCCAGGGTGGTTGCACCGATACATTGGAGTTCACCGCGTGCTAAAGCTGGTTTGAGGATATTGGCTGCATCTAAGCCGCCTTCTGTGCCACCAGCACCCACAAGGGTATGAATTTCGTCAATTACTAGGACGATGTTACCGACAGAGCGGATTTCGTCCATGATTTTTTTCAGGCGTTCTTCAAAATCACCACGGAAGCGAGTTCCTGCCACTAATAAGCCCATATCAAGGCTAATTACTTGTTTATTCAACAACTGTTCAGGAACATCTTGGTTAGCAATACGTTGTGCTAAACCTTCTGCGATCGCAGTTTTTCCCACTCCTGGTTCACCAATCAACACAGGATTGTTTTTCGTGCGGCGACCGAGAATTTGAATGGCACGCTCAATTTCTTTTTCCCGACCAACTACAGGGTCTAGCTTGCCTTCTTGGGCGAGTTTGCTGAGATTTCTGCCGAACTCTTCTAGGGTGAGTGCTTGTTGGTTGCGGCGGGGACTACTACCACCTACAGCTACATTGCCATCTTCACCTAAACGACGTAAGACAGTAGTGCGGATGAGTCTGAGGTCAACCCCCAGATTTTGCAATACTTTAGCTGCAACACCTTCACCTGCTTCTGTTAAACCTAACAGCAAGTGTTCAGTGTTGATGTAGTTATGTCCTAGACTGTGAGCTTCTTTAAACGATTGCTCGAAGAGGTTTTTGACTTTTGGTGTAAAAGGAATTTCTGGCGGTACAAAGCCAGAACCTCTACCAATAATTTTTTCAACTTCCCGTCGTGCTTCTTTGAGGGTAACGCCCAACTCACTCAGCACTTTGGCAGCAACTCCCGTTCCTTCTCCGATTAAACCCAGGAGAATTTGTTCAGTTCCTACGAAGTTGTGTCCCAGACGACGTGCTTCCTCCTGAGCTAACATGATGACTTTAATGGCTTCGGAAGTGAAGTGTTCAAACATAGCGGGTTCTTGCTCCCTTGCTGCTTGGACTGGGGGTGATTGAGGTTCACCCTCGTTAAAACTTTTTCTATTTTCTTAAAGACAATGTATCTTTATTTATGATTGACTGGCAGTGGTGAGAGCCGTAAGCGTAAAGGTGTGTTTGCCCTCATCTTCTATTATCTGGCGTTGGACGGAATCTCAACTCTAGACTCAGAATGAATTAAGAATCCGACTAAAGGTATAAACTATGGCAGAACAGCACGGAAGTAAAGATCAACAACATCCACTTTACAACCGCGATCGCCCCTTTATTGATATTCTACTCGCTCAAGAGGCAACAGACTATAATTTGGCAGAATTAGCCCGGTTACGCATCCGTTATCAGGGCTTTCCCGGCGCACGGGACATCCAAAAAGACCTAGATAAAGTTTTACAACAATGGGGGTTAACTGAAGCAGAACTCTTCGCTAAAACCCGCCAAATCCACGACGTAGGGGGGATTTACAAAAGTCGCGGTAAGAAAGAAGAACAAGATTGGAACTAATCCTTTGTTATCTATTTCGAGAAATATTAATCTGTAATACTCAGGACTTACGCAAAATCATGAAAAAACGAACCGCAAAGGGCGCAAAGGACACGAAGTTAAGAGGATTGGAGATGGTTCTTGCGTAAGTCCTAATACTTAATAAAATAAGATTTATAGCAAAAATATTGATTTTAGGCGGGGGTTGTGTTGAGAAACAAAATCCAACATCCCAAGAACTTTGCTTTTGCGTATAAACGCAAGGAAGTATTATCAGGACAATTGTTTACCTAGTTGGGTTTGATGCCTACTAATAGTCAGTTGGGGTGCCTGTATCGAATTTGCTACCATTTAACATATCGAATGTTGCAGCCGATTCATCTGGTTTGTATTGATGCTCGAACCCAGAACTTGTATGTGTTGGCAGGGCAAAGCGAAGAAATCGAATTTGAAGTTACTCCGAATGGGGAGGTGCTGTGATGAGTTCAGTGGATTATGCAGCGATGTCCTATCAAGAATTAAGACGTTATTTTCTGACTCATCGAGACGACGATGCTGCGTTCCAAGCTTATTTGGCAAGGCGTAGAGAACGTTCACGTCCTGTGATCACAACAATCAACGATCCAGATTTTGACAGCAAAATTCAGGCGGCTATCCATCAGCAAATGGCAGAGTATCAGAGTGGCAAGTCAAGCTAAATGTTAGCGCGATCGCCATCTTTCAGAACTTGCTTAAATATCGCAGCCTAATTACTTAGAAAAGTAAGTTTGTAAAACAAACCCGAACTCAACAAAGCGAAACTCCTACCTGCTGCCTTACTTGATAAAGTATGAGTAGGTGCATCCATCTGCGGATAACATCACCCCACACTTACAAAAAATTCTGCCAACAACCCCTTGACTCTCCAGTTAGCTAGAGACTTCAAGATGAAGATAGTCGTTAGCTATTGGGGTGAGTCAAATGGAAAATGCCACATTGAAGCTGCGCGGGATGAGTTGCGCCTCCTGTGCCAAAAATATTGAAGATGCTATTAGTGCTGTCCCTGGTGTGAATGAATGTAGTGTGAATTTTGGCGCAGAACAGGCAACAGTTAATTATGATTCCAGAAAAACAGATTTACCAGCTATCCAAAATGCGGTGGATGCGGCTGGTTATTCTGCCTATCCTTTACAAGAACAAAATTTGCTGGCGGGTGAAGATGACGAAGAAAAAAGACATCGCCAGCAAACATCCCGTGATTTGCAGCGAAAGCTCATAGTAGGGGGGATAATTAGCAGTTTACTGGTGATTGGCTCATTGCCAATGATGACAGGATTGCATTTACCTTTCATTCCTGGATGGTTGCATAACCCTTGGCTGCAATTAGTTCTGACTACTCCTGTACAGTTTTGGTGTGGTAAAAGTTTTTATGTCAATGCGGGGAAAGCGTTCAAGCGTCATACTGCCACAATGGATACTTTAATCGTGTTGGGTACGAGTGCAGCATATTTTTATTCCCTATTCGCTACAATATTTCCCGGCTTTTTCATTACTCAGGGATTGATGCCGGATGTATATTATGAAACTGCGGCGATTGTGATTACTTTGATTTTATTAGGACGGCTGTTTGAAAATCGTGCCAAAGGACAAACTTCCGAAGCCATCCGTAAGTTGATTGGTTTACAGGCGAAAACTGCGCGGTTGATTCGCAACGGAGGAGAAATAGATGTACCGATCGCACAAGTGCAGATTGGTGATGTGGTACTGGTGCGCCCTGGGGAGAAAATTCCTGTTGATGGGGAAGTGATTGATGGGAAATCTACAGTTGATGAAGCGATGGTGACTGGTGAAAGTATTCCTGTGAAAAAGCAACCAGGAGATGAAGTGATTGGCGCAACCATCAACAAAACTGGTAGTTTCCAATTTCGGGCGACAAGAGTAGGAAAAGATACAGTATTGGCGCAAATTGTACAATTAGTACAGCAGGCGCAAGGCTCAAAAGCGCCCATTCAAAGATTAGCAGACCAAGTTACAGGCTGGTTTGTGCCGGCGGTAATTGCGATCGCCATCCTCACTTTTATTATTTGGTTCAACATCACAGGTAATATCTCTTTGGCATTGATTACCACAGTTGGAGTATTAATCATTGCTTGTCCTTGCGCCTTGGGTTTAGCCACACCAACTTCAATTATGGTAGGCACAGGTAAAGGCGCAGAAAATGGCATTTTAATTAAAGGTGCAGAAAGTTTAGAATTAGCCCACCAAATTCAAACAATTGTCTTAGATAAAACTGGCACAATTACCCAAGGTAAACCCACAGTTACAGATTTTGTCACAGTTAACGGTACGGCTAATAGTAACGAAATTCAGTTAATACAACTAGCCGCCTCTGTAGAACGCAATTCCGAACACCCATTAGCAGAAGCAGTGGTGAGATATGCTCAATCTCAGGATGTTAGCCTCATAGATGTTCGAGATTTCGCTGCGATCGCTGGTTGTGGTGTACAGGGTATCGTGGCAAATCGGCTGGTGCAAATCGGTACACAACGCTGGATGAAAGAGTTAGATATTAACACCGCAGACTTGCAACCAAATCAAGAACGCTTAGAATACTTGGGTAAAACGGCAGTTTGGTTAGCAGTAGATGGTGAAATCCAAGGATTAATGGGGATTGCTGATGCGATAAAACCGACTTCTCCCCAAGCTGTGCGAGCCTTGCAAAAACTGGGTTTAGAAGTTGTAATGCTCACAGGTGATAATCGCCACACTGCCGAAAGTATTGCCCGTGAAGTTGGGATTACCAGAGTCTTAGCCGAAGTTCGTCCTGAACAGAAGGTAGAAGCAATTAAGTTGTTGCAAGGGGAAAGGTGGAGGGAGACGAGGGGGACAAGGGAGACATGGGGGATAAGGGAGACACGGGAGAATTACTCAGCACTCAGCACTCAGCACTCAGCACTTAAAACTCAGCACTCAATTGTAGCGATGGTTGGTGATGGGATTAATGATGCACCGGCTTTGGCGCAAGCGGATGTGGGAATTGCGATTGGTACAGGTACAGATGTGGCGATCGCAGCTAGTGACATCACCCTCATCTCTGGTGATTTGCAAGGTATAGTCACAGCAATTCAACTCAGCCGCGCCACTATGCGTAATATCCGCCAAAATTTATTTTTTGCGTTTATCTACAACGTCGCGGGTATTCCCATCGCTGCTGGAATCCTGTTCCCGATATTTGGGTGGTTGCTCAACCCCATCATTGCAGGTGCAGCAATGGCTTTTAGTTCAGTTTCTGTAGTCACTAATGCGCTGCGTTTGCGGCACTTTCGAGCCAAAGTAATTGGCTAATACCAATTCTGTATGAAGATGCACAGAATCTTAAGAAACGAACCGCCAAGAGCGCCAAGAGCGCCAAGAATCTAGAGTTTCATTTAGTACAGATTCACATGAAATTGGTATAAGGTATTTTATCTTCCTTGTCCTGTCATTAAATCAACACCTAACTGATTAAATCAGTACGAGGTTTAAAGGTTTCAATTTGTCGAATTTTTTCGTACAGTTCTTTTTCTTCAGGGCTAATATTTTTCGGTGTAACTATCTGAATTTCCACCAATTGATCGCCGCGTTTACCGTTATCGGTGGGGTAGCCTTTATTTGCCAAGCGGAATCTTTGACCAGACCTAACTCCGGGTGGGATGGTCATTTTTACGGGGCCGTCGAGGGTTGGTGCTTCAACAGATCCGCCTAAAACCGCTTCGCTGGGAGTGACTGGTACTTGACAGGAAATGTTTGCGCCTTCTAGTTTAAATAAAGGATGTGGCTCGACAGTAATTTTAAGGTATAAATCGCCACCGCCAATTCCTTGATTTTTCAGCCGAATGCTTTGGCCTGTGACCATAGCTGGAGGCATTGTCACTTCTAGCGATCGCCCATCTTCTAAACGGATGCGTTCGTTACCACCTTGATAAGCCTTTTCTAAGGGTAAGGTTAATCGCGCTTCAATATCTCGCCGTGTTGGTTTGGGAGGATTTTTGGGAACTGTGTATTGAACTTTGCTATTCGGCGAACGAAACGGATCGGTTTTGGTATTACTGCCATTTCGGGTGTCTTGGCGACTACCAACACCAACTACTTGATTGATAAAGTCTTCAAAATTGGCAAATTGACTGGGGTCGACTTGATTACCATTGGTGCGATCGCTTGGTTTTTCTCCCCAAGCTTTTGGTTTTGGTGTTTTTTTGCCTGCAAAGCCTTGTTGCTTCCAATAGCGGCTAAACTGGTCGTATTGCGCTCTTTTAGCAGTATCAGAAAGCACTTCGTAAGCTTCATTCACATCTTTAAATTTTTCTTCGGCTGCCTTATTCCCTGGATTCAAATCAGGGTGATATTGTCTAGCTAGTCGCCGATAATTCTTTTTAATTTCTTCATTAGAGGCATCTTTAGGTACTCCCAAAATCTCGTAGTAATCGCGGAAATTTTGCAAATTTTGCATAGTCAGTTATTTAAATTTAGATTTTAGATTTTAGAGGTTGGTAATAATTTTTAAGTAACTAGTAATACTATTTACCAATTACTTAATACTTATCACCAATGACTAAATCCGTATTTTGAATCAAGTTTCTTAATCAAGTAAAGGAGGGGGAGTACTACAACCAATCATCTTCATCATCCCAATTATCTTGATAGCTGGGGCGAGATGGGCGGCGTGTGGGGCGACTGTCATAGGCAGAAGAACGGCTATCTCTATCTCTGCCATAATCTCGGCTGTAATCTCTACCATTGTCCCTACCGTAGTCGCGGCTGTTGTAGGAATCCCGATCGCGGTAGCTATCGCGGTAGTAATCTGGTTCGCGATCGCGTTCTTTGTCGCCGCCGCCTGTGAAGATTTCTTTAATTGTGCCTAACAAGTCGTCGTCTTCGTCTTCAGCGTAATACTGACGGACTTCTCGGTTCAATTCATAAAGGGCATCTTGTAAATCGGCGTAGGTTTGATCAATACCGCGATCGTCGTTGGCTTGTAAACTTTCTTTCAGTTCGCGGCAAATATTATCAATGCGTTGACGACGACTGCGGGCAAATTGCATCCCAAATTCTAGGGCGACTTCTCGCAGTTGGCGTTCTGATTGTAAAATCAATGCTTCCGCACGGGTGCGTTTTTCTACACGTTCTTTGCGTTCGCGGTCAACATCAGCGTATTTTTGTGCATCCTGAATCATCCGGTTAATTTCCGATTCAGTCAAGGTAGAAGCACCTTGAATGGTAATACTTTGTTCTCTACCTGTCGTCCGGTCTAAAGCTGTTACCTGTAAAATCCCGTTGGCATCAATATCAAATGATACCTGGACTTGGGGAATACCGCGCGGGGCTGGGGGAATGCCATACAGCTTGAACCGTCCCAGAGATTTGTTATCTCCTGCCATATCCCTCTCACCTTGGACTACGTGAATTTCCACGGTGTTTTGATTATTTTCCGAAGTGGAGAAGATATCAGAACGGCGAACGGGGATGGTTGTATTGCGGGGGATGAGTTTTTTCATCACGCCGCCAATGGTTTCTAATCCCAAAGATAAAGGTGTGACATCCAACAACAGCAAGTCTTTCAGTTCCCCAGCCAGGATACCTGCTTGAATTGCTGCACCCACAGCAACGACTTCATCAGGGTTAACGTTTTCGTTGGGTTCAATGCCAATTAAATCGCGGACTAATTGTTTCACCATTGGCATTCTTGTGGAACCGCCCACCAACACCACTTCTTCGATGTCTTCCGGCCTGAGTCCTGCATCTTTTAATGCCCGTTTGACTGGAGTGCGGACACGTCCTAGCAAATCACTACACAAAGCTTCAAATTGAGAACGAGTCAGGCGTGTTTCGATGTGTTTTGGCCCGTCCTCTGTAGCGGTGATGAAGGGTAAGTTAATATCGGTAACGCTCACCGCCGATAATTCGATTTTAGCTTTTTCGGCGGCTTCCATTAACCTTTGTAGAGCTTGGCGATCGCGTCTTAAGTCTACACCTTCCGTCTCTAAAAATTGTTCTGCTAACCAATCAACTATCTTTTTATCAAAGTCATTACCCCCCAGTTGTGTATCACCACTGGTTGATTTAACTTCAAATACCCCATCGCCAACATCTAAAATCGATACGTCAAAAGTTCCGCCACCCAAGTCAAAGACTAAGATGGTTTCGGTATCACCCCGATCTAAACCATAAGCTAAAGAAGCGGCTGTAGGTTCATTGAGAATCCGCAACACTTCCAAACCAGCAATTCTGCCAGCATCGCGGGTGGCTTGTCGTTGAGAATCGTTAAAATAAGCCGGAACTGTCAAGACTGCCCCAGTAACGGGTTCCCCTAAATAACGGCTGGCATCATCGGCTAATTTTTTCAGTACCATTGCCGAAATTTCTTCGGGGGCAAAATCTTTACTCAAACGGGGACAAGCAATTTTAATATTGCCGATGTCGTCTTTGCGGATGGTGTACGGCACACGTTTCGATTCGGGATTCAGTTCGCCATACTTCCGCCCAATAAAGCGTTTAACTGCAAAAAAAGTATTCTGGGGGTTGAGGACGGTTTGCCGTCGTGCCATTTGCCCAACCACTCTCTCGCCATCTTTGCTGAAACCAACTACGGAGGGTGTTGTTCGCATTCCTTCTGCATTGGCAATCACCACCGGCTTGCCACCCTCCATCACGGCGACTACTGAGTTGGTTGTACCCAAGTCGATGCCGACTACCTTGCCCATGCGTTACTCTTCTCCTAGTGCGTCTTATATCTATTAATTTATTATGATTGTCCAAGACTACCAATAGCAGTAAGCTATTAGTGGAAAACACCTCAATGGTATAATAATCAATTGAGGCAAAAGCTGAATAAATTTAAGGTTAAAGAGCTAGTTGCAAGACTAGGATAGCATTCACGACGCTAAGTATGTCCCAGCATCGGGAAATCTCCATAGTGGAAAAACTCTACTTTATCAGTGCTTTAAGTTGGGAAATCCACACTTCTGTAATTGATTTTTGGCAGAACTACTAATTATTGGTGGGTTAACTTCATACTTTATCCTTAATACTTCCGTTGAATTTACAAGAGCAATTACAAATCCATCTCTCTGAAATTGCAAGAGAACGTGATCCTTTCTTGGCAACAGCAGGACATTTCTTTGTCCAAGAATATATTCGTCAACAATTTTCCCAATGGGGAAGTGTGGAAATCCACACCTTTAAAGTGAATGGGAAAAGTTGTAGTAACCTGATTTTAAATTTATCTGCTGAAGGGAAGCACCAAAATTTACCCCCGATTTTGATGGGGGCGCACTATGACGCTGTGCCAGGAACCCCAGGGGCAGATGATAATGCCACAGGAGTGGCGGTGTTATTAGAATTAGCCCGGAAATTTGCCGCAGAACCAGCTAAATATCCCTTGCGACTGGTTGCGTTTGATATGGAAGAATATGGTTTACTCGGTAGTGCGGAATATGCCGCTTTATTGCATCAACAACAGCAACCACTCCGGTTAATGATTTCTTTGGAAATGCTGGGTTATTGCAACTTTATCCCAGGTTCCCAGCGTTACCCTAGTCCGTTGGAGAAATTTTACCCCAATACAGGTGATTTTATTGCTTTAATCGGCAATTTGCGAACAATCCGCGATTTAATCAGCCTCAGTCGGAGTATTCGGAAAGTGGGTGTACCTAGCCAGTGGTTGCCAGTACCCAACCGAGGCTTAATTGTACGTCAAACCAGACTCAGTGATCATGCACCATTTTGGGATTTGGGCTATCCCGCCATTATGGTGACAGATACGGCATTTTTACGGAATCCCCATTATCATCAACCCAGTGATAATATTGCTTCCTTAGATTTAAATTTTCTCACTGGTGTTTGCCAAGGTTTGGAACAGGGAATTAGACGGTTAAGTTAATTGTAATTATTTCAATTAGCTATACTATCTTGCAGCGATCGCGCCGCATTTGATTGTGTTGTAATCAAGTCTTCGATATTATGTTTGATTGTGTTGCAGATTGCGTCTAATGGTAAATCATTGTCATCATAACCAAAGGGATTTTCAATTTCCAACCCAATCGCCTCAACGCCAAATACGGTAAAGCTAACAACAGCCACCATAAATCCTGTCCACCAGCCCAATGTATCTACTACTTGCAAAGGTAATAAGCAACAATATACAAGTAACAGTTGCTTAAGATGAATTGCATAAGCTAAAGGCATTGGTGTTTTTAAAATACGTTCGCAAGAACCTAAATTATCGACAAGTATATTTAAAAGTTCTTGCAGATTAATTAATTGATATGTATGTAAACAGTCACGATTGTACTGTTCCTGCAAATAATCGCTAATCCAAAAAGCTACTTCTAAAGGCAAATTCTCGATAGTAGATAACTCGTTATATCGAGCATTAGACATTAATTGTTTTAATTCTTGATTTTCTCGTTCTCCCCGGAGATGTAATTTTGTAGCTACTGAAAAAGCGATAATTAGGCGTAATGTGGCAATTTTATTCTCTCTATCTTCAGGAGATTTTTCATTAATAGTAACCCAAACTTGTCTGGCTAAATTCCTGGTAGTATTAACTAAATTTCCCCAACAGCGTCTGCCTTCCCAAAAACGTTCATAAGCAGTATTTGTCCGAAAAACCAATAATAAACCTAACACCAAACTCGGCAAAATTGTGCCAATCATCGGCTTCGATACAGGCCATTCTAAATAATGCAGGACAGATATAATAAATCCAAACAAGCCACACCACAAAACCCGTTGATAAATTGATGAGACAACTGACCCTTTTAACTGAAAAGCCATCTGAAACCAGCGAATCTTCTCAAGTGTCATACCGTCTACCTCAAGGAACATCTAGGTAACAAATCAAGCAAATAATCTGATAACTTAAAAATCATACCTGAGAAGTAGCAAAATAAATCTTAAGGAATAAAGAATGAATGGGGCATCATTATCGGCTGCAAGTTGGGAGTTTTGGATTGATAGAGGCGGAACTTTCACTGATATTGTGGCAAAACGTCCTGATGGCCAGTTAATAATTCACAAGCTACTTTCAGAAAATCCTGAACAATATACAGATGCAGCAGTCCAAGGAATCAGAGAAATTTTAGGAATTGCGGCTGATGCACCAATCCCAGTAGATCGCATTGCGGCAATTAAAATGGGAACAACTGTGGCGACAAATGCTTTATTAGAAAGAAAAGGCGATCGCACTGTTTTAGTGATTACTCAAGGATTTGGGGATGCCTTACGCATTGGTTATCAAAACCGTCCCGATATTTTTGCCCGTCAAATCATTTTGCCAGAAATGCTCTACGAAAGAGTCATTGAAGTAGAGGAACGTTACAGCGCCCAAGGTGAAGAATTAATCCCGTTAAATCTAGATGCAGTTCGCCCACAATTACAAGCAGCTTACGATGATGGTATTCGCTGTTGTGCGATCGCGTTCATGCACGGCTACCGCTACACCACCCATGAACAAGAAATTGCAGCTTTAGCTAAAAGTATTGGATTTACGCAAATTTCCGTCTCTCACCAAGTCAGCCCTTTAATGAAATTAGTCAGCCGGGGTGATACAACGGTTGTCGATGCTTATTTATCCCCCATCTTGCGGCGATATGTTGATCAAGTCTCCCATCAATTGGCATTAGGGAATCAAGAAGCAGAAACTGGCGAGATAAGTAACAAGCAACAAGGATTATCCCCCCACTCCCCCAAACTAATGTTCATGCAATCCAACGGCGGACTCGCGGATGCAGAGAACTTCCAAGGTAAAGATAGTATTTTATCTGGCCCGGCTGGCGGGATAGTTGGGGCAGTGCAAACAAGCCGTATAGCTGGATTTGACAAGATTATCAGCTTTGATATGGGCGGTACATCCACCGATGTGGCGCACTACAACGGCCAGTATGAACGCACCTTTGAAACCGAAGTGGCGGGAGTGCGTCTGCGAACACCGATGATGGCAATTCATACCGTTGCGGCTGGCGGTGGTTCGATTGTGCAGTTTGATGGTTCGCGGTATCGGGTGGGGCCGGAATCGGCGGGGGCAAATCCCGGCCCGGCGGCTTATTCTAAAGGCGGGCCGTTGACGGTGACTGATTGCAATGTGATGGTGGGTAAGTTGCAGCCAGAGTTTTTCCCCAAGGTGTTTGGGGCGGCGGCGAATTTACCCTTAGATGCAGAGGTGGTGAGGCAGAAGTTTCAGCAATTGGCGGCGGAAATTGGAGATGGCAGAACGCCGGAAGAAGTTGCTACAGGATTTTTAGCGATCGCAGTTGATAAAATGGCGAATGCCATCAAAAAAATCTCTCTCCAGCGTGGTTATGATGTGTCGGAGTATACGTTGTGTTGTTTTGGTGGCGCTGGTGGGCAACATGCTTGTTTAATTGCCGACGCTTTGGGGATGCAGCAGGTATTTATCCATCCTTATGCGGGGGTGTTGTCTGCTTACGGTATGGGTTTGGCAGATGTACGAGTCATCCGCGAGAAGTCGGTGGAAGCGGTTTTGAATCAGGGTGTGTTGGGAGAAGTGGAGTTAGAGTTTGTGGGGTTGGTGGCGGAGGCTATCAGGGAAACGAACCGCCAAGGCGCGGAGGGCGCAGAGGGAGGAGAGGCTGCTACACCCTTACACTCTGATACCCCTACACCCTTTTTGGAGATTTATCGCAAGGTGCATCTCAAGTATGAGGGGACGGATGCACCGTTGATTGTGGATTTTGCTGATGTGGTGATGATGCAGGCTCAGTTTGAGGAGTTGCATCGTCAGCGTTACGGGTTTATTGCGCCTGAGAAGCGGTTGATTGTGGAAGCGGTGGCGGTTGAGGTGGTGGAGAAGCATGACGCACTGGAGGAAGCTGTAATTACACGTAGGGACAATAAAGAGACTGTAGCAATAGCAACTATACAAATGTATACTGCTGGGTCATGGCAAACTACCCCAGTGTATCAACGCCAAGATTTACAGCCAGGAGACTGTGTAGCAGGGCCAGCCATTATTGTCGAGGCGACGGGTACAAATGTGATTGAACCCCATTGGCAAGCCGAGTTAACTGCACGCAATCACTTAGTACTGACGCGACAAACAACACAAAAAACACTCAGCACTCAGCACTCAGCACTCAGCACTCAAAAAGATCCTGTGATGTTGGAGATTTTCAATAATTTGTTTCGTGCGATCGCTGAACAAATGGGTATAACCTTACAAAATACCAGTTCCTCTGTCAACATCAAAGAACGGTTAGATTTCTCCTGTGCAATTTTTGATGGTGCTGGACAATTAGTCGCCAATGCACCACACATCCCCGTACACTTGGGTTCGATGAGTGAAAGTGTGCAAGCTTTAATTACTAACTATGGCGACACCATCAAACCCGGTGATGTTTTTGTTTCCAATAACCCCTACAACGGTGGTACTCACCTACCAGACATTACCGTTATCACCCCAGTCTTCCCCCACTCTCGGTTGGTGAGCGCAGTCGAACCACGCCCATTATTCTACGTCGCTTCACGGGGGCATCATGCAGATATTGGCGGTATTACTCCCGGTTCAATGCCGCCAAATAGTACAAATGTCATTGAAGAAGGCATATTAATTGATAATTTCCAGTTAGTTGCAGCAGGTAAATTCCGAGAAGCTGAATTAGTTAGTTTGCTGACCAGTGAACCTTACCCCGCACGCAATGTTTTGCAAAACTTAGCAGATTTAAAAGCCCAAATTGCCGCCAATGAACGTGGTGTACAAGAACTGTTAAAAATGGTAGACCACTACGGCTTAGAAACTGTCCAAGCCTACATGAATTTTGTGCAGGATAATGCTGAAGAATCTGTAAGACGTGTGATTGAAGTTTTGAAAGATGGTAGTTTTAGCTATGCCTTAGATAATGGCAGCGTGATTCAAGTCGCAATTACAATTAGCAGAGAAAACCGCAGCGCCAAAATTGACTTTACAGGTACTTCTAGCCAACAGTTAACTAATAACTTTAATGCCCCAGCCGCAGTTTGTAAAGCGGCAGTTTTATATGTTTTTCGCACATTAGTTAATGATGATATTCCCTTAAATGCTGGATGTCTAAAACCTTTAGAAATTCACATTCCTGAAGGTTGTATGTTAAATCCTGCTTATCCGGCGGCGGTGGTGGCGGGAAATGTGGAAACTTCCCAAGCTATTACCGATGCTTTATATGGTGCGTTGGGTATTCTCGCTGCTTCTCAAGGAACGATGAATAATTTTACTTTTGGGAATGAGCGTTATCAATATTATGAAACTATCTGCGGCGGTTCTGGTGCAGGTGCAGATTTTGATGGGACAGATGCAGTTCACACCCACATGACTAATTCCCGTCTCACAGATCCCGAAGTGTTAGAATGGCGCTTCCCAATTGTGTTAGAAAATTTTGCTATTCGGGAAAATAGTGGTGGTCAAGGTCATCATCATGGCGGTAATGGTGTCACTCGTCGCTTGCGTTTTCTGGAACCAATGACCGCAGCAATTTTGTCAAATCACCGCATAGTTGCGCCTTTTGGTTTATCTGATGGTGCAAGCGGTGAAGTCGGACGAAATTATGTTGAACGGTGTGATGGAACTGTTGAGGATTTAGGTAGTAAAGCTGTGGTGGAAATGAATATTAATGATGTGTTTGTGATTGAGACTCCTGGCGGTGGTGGTTATGGTTTTACTGAATCATTCATAAGAGATTATTTATAAAGTAAAAATAAAAATTCTCGTAGGGTGTGTTAGGCGCAAATTGTGTAGCTCATTCATCACAAAATATATAATAGCGCCTAACGCACCATCATCATCTGGCGGTGCGTTAGGCTGAAGCCATAACGCACCCTACTTAAATCACTAGTGTTCAATCCAGATCCCCGACTTCTTTAAGAAGTCGGGGATCTAAAAGTTCTTGTAAAATTTAAATCACTGCTTTCTGACGTGGACAGTCAAACACCACCACAAAATTAGCGTCTGGAATGAGTTTACGTAAGCTTTGTAAATGACCGTCTGCATCGGAACGACTGCGAAATCTTGCAACTGTAACCCGTTGCATATCTGGAAATAAACGCGCAACAATCCAAGAATTTAAACGTTCTTTGTAAGCGTAGGTCTGAGTTTCTGAGACGAAATCTTTGTAATTGCTGTTTTGTGGCATGATTAATCTATCCATAAGGAGTTTAGTAAAGGGCGTTAGCGAGTCTCTTGGCGGGGATGCTAACGCCTCTTCAACAAAAATTGAATCTCAATACCATATCGTTTGTCAATTGTCAATTGTTAGCGCCAAGTTTTAGCGCCAACAAATTTTCATACAATACGGTTCAGTTAAAGTTTTAATCTTCTGAAGATCCCCCCAACCCCCCTTAAAAAGGGGGGCTAATAACCTTCTTTTACCCCTTTTTTAAGGGGGTCGCCGCAGGCGGGGGGATCTGAACTGAACCGTATTGAATTTTAATGCTCAAGAAATATGGATCTAAGAGCATTAAGACACCGTACAGGATGAAGAATTAGTGATGTAGCTATTGAATTAGATTGCGCTTTATCTTCGATTCGTAACTGGGAGAAAGGTAGAACAACACCCAAAATGGAAGTATGGCAAGTATTTCGTTTGCGGGATTTATATCAATGCACTGAAGAAGAATTAGTACAAGCAGCCAAAAAATCGACGTTGGCTGAAGATGGTTAATTTTGCTGGGATATTATTTGAATTCCGAAAGTTGCTTTTTTATAAACAAGCGATCGCATCATCTCACAATAGACATAAATGAGTCCTCTCTCTTACGGAAGAAGACAGAAAAATCTAAACTTTAGTGAGAGATAAATACAGGCAATGACTGAATATTGTAAAAATGTTAGCAAGGAACAAAGAACTATAGACAATCACAGTTAATTTCAGCTTCACCAAAATCAACTCAGAGTTTTATTATATACAGGTGAAAAAGAGTTCATTTATTATGATATCGGAGACGAGCAATACAAGATGTAAAAGCACGTTGCAGCGAAATTTTAGCAAGTTATTCTAGTTAGAGATGCGGTAAAAATATCAATGTTAAACAGAAACCGCTTGCAAATGCAAAATGCACGGAATTCAAAAGTAGTTAAGGTTGCAGCAGCGATCGCCACCTTCACAGGTAGTTTTGTGCTGCTTGGGTGGATGTTCAACATTGAATTTCTCAAAATAGGTAACAACCCCAGGTTGTTCACCATGAAAGCGAACACAGCATTATGTTTTATCTTATTAGGTGTGTCGCTGTGGCTGCTACAAATCAACCAAAATCAGCCAGCCAAGCAAAAACAGCAAGTTTATTTCTGGCTGATGAGAGTATTGAGTTTCATCCCTATAATTATTGGCTTACTCACAATCATTCAATATTTGTTTGGTGAGAATTTTGGCATTGATCAGCTGCTGTTGCGAGATACACAAACTCCTGCTGTGTCAGCTTATCCTGGACGGATGGGAATTAATACCGCCATTAACTTTTTCTGTTTGGGCTGTGGGTTAGAAATTTTAATCCATCCAAAACGCGAACGCCATTATTGGTATGCTCAAATTTTGACTTTGATAGCTGGTGTAATTTCTTTAGAAGCATTGATTGGTTACACCTACGACATCAAAATTCTCTACAGTTTGTTTTTGAATGGCACACCAATGGCATTGCACACAGTATTAATGTTTAGTGTGCTGTGTATCGGGATTCTCTGGTCAAGTACTGACCAAGGATTTATGCACGTCATTACCAGTGAAAGTTATGGCGGTTTGTTGGCGCGTCGTTTATTAATAGCGGCGATCGCTGTACCTTTATTATTAGGCTGGTTAATTGTTCAAGGTCAACGAGTCGGATATTATGATTCAGCTTTTGCCATAGCGATATTTGCACTGGTTTTGATTATTATTTTTGCTCTGTTAATTTGGCAGTGTGCTGCTTTAGTAGAAAGGCTGTGGTACAAGCATGAATACACGCAAACAGCACTTAGAGTCTATGAAGAAAAACTCAAAAGTTTCGTAGATGCGAACATCATTGGAATTGTGTTGGGTGATATTTATGGCAACATTCACCAAGCCAATGACGAATTTTTGAGAATGGTTGGCTATACCCGCGCAGATTTACTCGCGGGTGAATTAAACAAAGACAAAATCATCTTACCAGAGTACCTGGATTTAGATGCACAAGCGATCGCCGAAGCCCAAAGTAATACCAATGGCGCTTGTACACCATACAAAAAAGCATATCTCCGCCAAGATGGTCATCGCATACCTGTATTAGTTGGTTATGTTCTCGTGGGAGAAAAACGGGAAGAATTGGTAGCTTTTATTCTGGACTTAACCGAACGCCAACAAGCACAAGAACAAATTCTCCAACTCAATCGAGATTTACAACGGCGAGTAGTCGAACTGCAAACCTTATTAGATGTGATTCCGATAGGAATTGGGATTGCGGAAGATCGTGAATGTAGAAATATTCGCGTTAACCCTTGTTTTGCCAAGCAACTCGGTATCTCCACAGATATCAATGCTTCTCTGACTGCGCCTACCGCAGAACGACCCCAAACATTTAAAGTTTACTGCGAAGGTCGAGAATTATCGCCAGAAGAACTACCAATGCAGTATGCAGCCGCACATGGTGTAGAAGTTTTGGATTTGGAAGTGGATGTGGTTCATAACGATGGCCGAGTCACTAACTTATTAGAATATGTTGCACCATTGTTTGACGAAGAAGGTAACAGCAGAGGTTGTATTGGCGCATTTTTAGATATTACTAGTCGCAAGCAAGCTGAAGAATTACAGCAAAACCAACGCAAATGGCTGGAAGATGTGTTAAATCTTATGCCCAGACCATTGCTGTTGATTGAACCAGGAACAGCAAGGGTGACATTTGCCAATCGCACAGCCAATGAGTTAGCAGGCGGTGAATTTCCCCAAGGCATCCCAGCCGAAGAATATCACACAGCATATTATTATACAGATGCCACAGGCGATCGCATCCCCAATGAGCAAATGCCAGGGGTACGTGTTGCCCGTGGTGAACGTTTAAATGGTATAGAAGTAGACTGGCACACCAGCCAAGGCACATATTCTTTATTAATTTTTGCAGATACACTGCCAGCAATGCACGGTTTTCCAGCTACCTGCATTTTCGTCTTCCAAGATATTACTAAACTCAAGCAAGCCGAAAAAGCATTATCAGTAGGTAATCAACGGCTGCAATTACTATTTAGTACCGCCAGCGCCTTATTATCTAGTCAGCAACCAGTCACACTCATTGATAGCGTTTTCTGCCAACTCCAAGAACAAATTAGTATAGATATTTACCTTAACTACTTGGTTGAAGATAATTCTCAGGTCATGCGTCTTGCTTCTTATCGAGGCTTTAGCGAGGAACTAGCAAAAGAGATTGAGTTGTTAGAATTTGGTCAAGCAGTCTGCGGTACTACAGCCCAATATCGCCAACCCATTTATGTTGAAAATGTCCAACAATCAACTGATATCAAAACAGCATTAATTCGTTCTTTAGGTATTCAGGCTTACTACAGTTACCCTTTAATTGCTCAAGACAAGTTGTTCGGGACTCTTTCTTTTGGCAGTTGCAGCCGTAATTTCTTCACCGAAAATCAAAGAAGTATGATGCAGGCGATTTGTGATCAAATTGCGATCGCAATGGAACGCTCAAGTTTAATTACTTCCTTGCAGCAGCAAACAGAGCAGTTGCAGCAAGCCAACCGGATGAAAGATGAGTTTTTAGCTATACTTTCCCATGAATTGCGATCGCCCCTCAATGCAATTCTCGGCTGGGCGCAATTATTACGCAGTCGCAAACTCAACGAAACTCAAATCAGTAAGGCGCTAGAAACCATTGAGCGGAATGCCAAGATGCAAACCCAAATGATTGAAGACTTACTTGATATCTCACGGATGATTCGCGGTAAGTTACAGCTAAAAGTTGCTACTTGTAATTTAATCACGATTATTGAATCGACAATTGAAACTGTCACTTTAGCCGCCCAAGCCAAAGAAATCGAGTTGCAATTTGCGTGGGCAAATTATGGAGAAGCAGCATTTTTAATTTCTGGTGATAGCGATCGCTTACAACAAATTATCTGGAATTTGCTATCAAATGCTATTAAGTTTACACCCCAAGGCGGTAAAGTTGAAATTCAACTTACCAGAAGTGTTGCTCATCATTCCGAATCTATCACGTACGCCCAAATTCAAATCATTGACACGGGTATAGGGATTAACAGCGAATTTCTCCCTTACGTATTTGACCGCTTCCGTCAAGCCGACAGTTCCAGCACTAGGGCGCACGGTGGCTTAGGGTTAGGTTTAGCAATTGTGCGTCACCTAGTAGAATTACACGGTGGTATGATCACTGTTGATAGCCCCGGAGACGGACAAGGTACAACCTTTACAGTTAAATTACCCTTACTACTCAATAAAGAAACTATATCTGCACCAGTCAGCCTAACTGAAGCTAACAGTGATATTTTACCTGCGTTTCCCTCCCTAGCTGGTGTGCGCGTCCTAGTTGTAGATGATGAAGCCGACACCAGGGAGTACATATCCACAGTATTGCAACAATGTCAAGCCCAAGTAAAAACCGTTGCTTCAGTCCCAGAAGCATTACAAATGATTGCTCAGTGGCAACCAGATGTGTTAGTTAGTGATATTGGGATGCCCGGTGAAGATGGCTATTCATTAATTCGCCAATTGCGATCGCAACCTCCAGCAAAAGGCGGTAAAATTCCCGCCGCCGCCCTCACCGCCTACGCCAGAGCCGAAGACCGAATGCGTGCTATTCAAGCAGGTTTTCAACTACATCTACCTAAACCCATCAAACCTGCTGAATTAGTGACAGTAGTCGCCAGCTTAGTCGGTAGAACTTGACACTTCCCCTCATTTCCTGGAAGAAGGCGAGAGTTAAAAAGCTTATGGTACGCCGTGTGCAACTTTCTCTCAAACCTAACCCCCAACCCCTTCCCTACAAGGGAAGGGGAGCAAGATTCAAAGCCTCTCTCCGCTTCGGGGAGCCAGCGCGTTGCGGAGGTTCCCTCCGTTGTAGCGACTGGCGTGAGAGGTTTGGAGAGGGGTTTCAAGAATAAGTTGCACATCGCGTTATGGTGTACACACAAATAAATGTTAGTTGAGTCCCACCTCGGAATCAATTCCGAGTCTCATAGCGCAAGTCATATTCAGATGACTCAAGCAAAAATGTCTGACAGTCCATAAAGCGTGGACTTTGGCTATGAGCCTGGAAATTTATACCAATTCGCAATTCGCAATGACGCGACGCTCGTTCCTCGCTAACGCAATTAAGAAATCTAGCTCCAGTAAGACTTTCCTGATTTCTATCTGTCGCATTCTTCTTTCAAATTGGTATAAGTTGCGTTCAGAAATAGTATTCCTACTCCCTACTCCCAGCCCAAATTACTATCTTTGATTGCAACTTGGTATGATTTATTCTTTTTACAACCTACTCCTGCGGAAATTACTGCTCAGAAATTGTACTTATATTTAGCACTAATCATTACCAAATATTAATGTCCGGTTTACGGTTTTTTCATCTCTCCTTATTAAACCGGATTTATATTTCAGTCGCTAACTCTTCTTTTATTTCTGTATTGACTACAGAAATCATTTTGTTCTGCCTAAAAAAATAACCACAAATGAAAAAGTCTAAATTTGCTAAACTGATTCTACCTGTTGCTTTACCAGCAGTGTTTTTCGCTATCTTTAATAGCTCCCAAAAGCCACTTACTGCTCAAAGCTCAGTCAGTGTTCATTTAACAATGGGAAATCCTAGTGGTGCTACTACTAGTACTTCCAATCGTTTATTAGTTAAACCTCAGTATGCAACCTCACATAATTGTGCCAAAGGAATCCCTAATTGGGTAAGTTGGCAATTAAACTCATCATGGTTAGGAAGTGCGCCACGCCAAGATGATTTCCGTGCAGATACTACCTTACCTTCTGGGTGTTATCGAGTTACTACTACTAGTTACACAGGTAGCGGCTTTGACAGAGGACACATGGCTCCTTCTGCTGATAGAACTAATACAATTGCCAATAATTCTGCTACCTTCTTAATGACAAATATCATTCCTCAAGCTCCTGATAATAATCAGGGTGTCTGGGCAAATTTGGAAGATTATTCTAGAAGTTTAGTGGCTCAAGGTAAAGAACTTTACATTATTTCTGGCGGTTACGGCACTGGTGGATCAGGATCAAACGGTAGTCGCACTACTATTGATAATGGTCGCGTCACGGTTCCCGCCAGAACTTGGAAAGTTATTGTAGTTTTAGACAGACCAGGTTTAGGAGTTAGTGGCGTAACTAATGCTACTAGGGTAATTGCTGTTGATATACCCAATGTACAAGGTGTCAGAAACGCAAATTGGAGAAACTATAGAGTGAGTGTTGATACTTTGGAATCAAGAACTGGGTACGATTTCCTTTCTCAAGTTTCTACCTCTATTCAAAGTACGATTGAGGCTAGAGTAGATAATTTATAAAAATATAGGAATAGGGTTTGATTCCTGAATCTAGTTGTGTAAGCAGGGAGTAGGGAATGGGGAGTAGGGAGTAGGAAAGAAGCCTGCGCTGGGTGTACTGATTTTTTTCCCAAATCAACTATGAGTCCTATAGTTATAGGACTTACGCAAAAAAACGGAAGTATATTAGTGGAGTAGAGACGTTACATCTAACGTCTCTACATAATGATTTTGGTTTTTACCATTAGCGAAGTTTGTTCAACCCTACGAGTTATACCTAGTACAGGTCGGCGTAAATAAACAGACTATCTGGAATTGCTAAAAGGCTTGTGGTATCGTTATTCTTTCTTTTTCCTTTTGCCTTTTTACTTTTGCCTTGTTGTACTAGATTAGGTTTCAATAACTTTTGTCGAAATTCCTGCTAAATCACCAGCAGGAGTTTTACCAAAAATATAGACATCAATATCTATCCTCCCTAAACGATAAACTTTGATATCTGAGAGATTTTCCTTGAGTGTTTGAACTAAGGATTTAAATTTCTGTACATCTTGTCTTTGAATTTCATCGTGCCATTCTTTTTCTTCAGCTAAGTTACGAAAAAAATAATCTAGTTCTACTATTTCTATGGGCGTTTCTGCGGGATGATTTGTTAGCTGAAGAAGTTTTTGATTAGTTAAACTCTCTTGACCTTCTCCAGACCAAAAAAACACTTCAAAGGGAGATTCTGATTCACTCATCATCAGCAAACTATGAGAATTTTGCTGGAGCTTCTGCATAACATGATTAGTCATATACTTGGGCAAGTAAAAATAAATTAAACCTTAGAAATTAAAACATATCTATAAAATTTTTCTCAAATTTTAACACTATTCTAAGAACTGGTGCGATCGCTCAATTTTTATATCAACATATTGAGTTTCCCGGCGGCTGTTCCTAAAGCATAGGTAAGAATTATACTTTGATGAGCGATGAGGATTTGAATATGTCACCTTGGACTAGTCTGATCACTGCTTTAACATTACTGCTGTACTCAGTTATCACAATTAATGTCGGTCGAGCTAGGGCAAAATATAAAGTTATGCCTCCCCAAATGACAGGCGACCCCAATTTTGAAAGAGTACTAAGAGTTCAGCAAAATACTCTAGAACAAACTATTTTATTTCTCCCTGGCTTATGGTTGTTTTCTGTTTACATCAACCCATTATGGGGGGCAGTAATTGGTGCTATTTGGCTCATAGGCCGTATTGTCTACGCTTGGGGATACTATCAGGCCGCAGAAAAACGAATGATTGGTTTTGCCATTACTACTATGAGTGGAATGGTGCTGCTTTTAGGTTCGTTAATTGGTATCATTCTCGCTTTGGTGAAGCCATAAACTACTGTAGAGCTTGAGATAATTAGGACTTACGCAGACTCTACGATTTCTTGGCGTTCTTGGCGGCTTGGCGGTTTGATAAATTAAGCTTTTCGGGAATTTTTGCGTAAGTCCTGGATAAGTAGGGTGGGCATTTTCAGTAAAAATCTCGATCAACCTACAATATATTAGTGAATGCTCACCTTAAAGATACTGAATTTTTGTAATAATCAAATATGAATACTGGTTCAAACTGATATGATAGCCTGTCTGATACTTGCGCTGAATTTATAAAATAGTTTTAGTTCCCACCTTCCCGGAAAATCAGATAAGAGATTAAATAAAGTCTCCTTAGATTAAGGTGTTTCTCACAGAGCTTTACACAGCTTCGTACTTGATAAATATTCTCATAATATCGTTAGATGAAACCTAAAATGTTGGAAAGAAGAGAAACGCAGTATAATTGCTAAAAAAATATGTTGATGTTAAACAAGGCAAATTTAAGGGAATACTAAGCGCAGTTAAAATACTTCGACTATAATTGCGATGTTAGCATTATCTGATAAAGTGTTCTCTTTGGCTGGTTATCGAATTTTAGAACAAATCTATGGTGGTAGCAAGACCCTAGTTTATCGAGGAATTCAAGAACAAAACAAACAACCAGTAGTAATTAAACTGATCCGAAATGAATATCCTACCTTCAGTGAAATTGCTCAATTTCGGAATCAATATACAATCACGAAGGATCTGAATTTACCAGGAATAATCAAGCATCTTTGTTTAGAGAACTATCGCAATCGCTATGCCTTAATCATGGAGGACTTTGGCGGCCTATCGCTCAAAGATTGGGGCAGATATAATAAGGCTACACAAGAGTTTGGGATTACCCTACAAGAATTTTTTCCTATTGCTATTGCGATCGCATCTATTTTAGAAGGTTTACATCGTCATCGCATCATTCATAAAGACATTAAACCCGCAAATATACTGATTCATCCCCAGACTTTAGAAATCAAAGTTATTGACTTCAGTATTGCTACCCTCCTACCAAGAGAAGTTCAATACCTGACAAACCCCAACGTACTAGAAGGAACACTAGCTTATATCTCTCCTGAACAAACAGGTAGAATGAACCGTGGGATTGATTACCGCAGTGATTTTTACTCTTTAGGTGTCACCTTTTTTGAACTTCTCACCGGACAGTTACCCTTCAACAACACTGAAGCGATGGAGTTGGTTCACGCCCATATTGCGAAACAACCACCAAGCTTACATCAAATTAATCCCAATCATCCGCCAATTTTATCAGCCATTATCAACAAATTAATGGCTAAAAATGCTGAAGACCGCTATCAAAGTGCGTACGGACTCAAGTATGACTTAGAACTTTGCTATCAGCAATGGCAAACAAGCGGTAATATAGCCACCTTTGAGTTAGCAACTAAAGATGTTTCTGACCGTTTTCTCATCCCCGAAAAACTCTATGGACGTGAGAAAGAAGTTGCTACCTTACTTGCAGCCTTTGAGCGAGTTGCTAAAGGTACTACAGAAATGATTCTCGTCGCTGGTTTTTCTGGAATTGGTAAAACCGCCGTAGTCAATGAAGTACATAAACCAATTGCTAGACAGCATAGTTATTTCATCAAAGGTAAATTTGATCAATTCCAACGAGATGTTCCCTTATCAGCATTAGTCCAAGCTTTTCAAGATTTGATAGGACAAATCTTAGTAGAAACTGATAGTCAAATTCGCCGATGGAAAGACAAAATTCTGGCAGTATTAGGTGAACAAGCCCAGGTAATTATCGATGTAATTCCGGCTCTAGAACAAATTATTGGTCAACAGCCAGCCGTTACAGAACTTTCTGGAACTGCTGCTCAGAATCGATTTAATTTGTTATTTCAAAGATTTGTCCAAGTATTCAGCATTAAAGAACATCCTTTAGTGATTTTCTTGGATGATTTACAATGGGCAGACTCAGCTTCTTTGAAGTTTATCCAACTTTTAATGAGTCAAACTCCAACCAGTAATAAAGAATCTAATGTAGTTACGCCTGAACTCAAAAATAATTTATGGAACCCTGTATTTGAGGAAGAAGTTTGGGAAGATGATACTGACCAGAAAGTTATCCCAACAGAAGGAAACTTTTTATTAATTGGTGCATATCGTGATAACGAAGTTTATCCAGCACATCCCTTTTGCTTAACGTTGCAACAAATTGAGCAAGCAGGAGCAAAGATTAATCAGATTACCCTAGCTCCTCTCCATCAAACTCACTTAAATACCTTAATTAGTGATACTTTACATTGCCCTCAAGCAATGTCTATGGCTCTGGGTCAAATGGTGTTTGCTAAAACCAAAGGTAATCCATTTTTTACTACTCAGTTTTTGAAGTCACTGCACCAAGATAGCATAATTAAATTTAACTTTGATTTAGGTCATTGGCAGTATGATTTGGCAGCAATACAGGCATTAGTGCTGACTGATGATGTTGTCGATTTTATGGCACAGCAAATTGAAAAATTGCCATCATTGACACAGAATATATTAAAGATGGCAGCTTGTATTGGACATGAATTTGACTTAAAAACTCTGGCGATCGTCAATGAAAAATCTGTAGTAGACACAGCCTCAGATTTATGGATAGCCTTACATGAAGGTATTATTTTACCTCAAACTGATGTTTATAAGTTGTTTCAAACTTATTCTAAATCAGCAGAAAATCCCGAAATTACAAACTCTCCAGAACTTTTCAACAATAGTTTTGCAGTTCCGAAATACAAATTTATTCACGATAGGGTGCAACAAGCTGCTTATTCTTTAATTTCGGAAAGTCAAAAGCAGGAAACTCATTTAAAAATTGGCCTGTTACTTTTTAATAGCATCCCAGTAGCAGAGCGCGAAGATAAAATTTTTCAGATTGTCAATCAATTTAATATTGCGTTAGAACTAATTACCGAGCAGGAACAGCGTAATGAACTAGCTCAAATGAATTTTTTGGCTGGACGTAAAGCTTTAAGCTCAACAGCTTATGCAGCAGCAATTAAGTATTTAACAACAGGAATCTCACTCCTCTCATCTGATAGCTGGCAAACACAATATGAACTTTCGTTAGCTTTGTATGAAACCGCAGCAGAAGCAGCATACCTAGCTGGTGAATTTGAGCAGATGGAGCAATTAATTAATGTGGTATTAGCACAAGCTAAAACTCTGCTAGAGCAAGTAAAAGTCTATGAAGTCAAAATTCAAGCTTACGGCGCACAAAATAAAGCATTGGAAGCTGTTAATACTGCACTCACTGTTTTACGACAATTAGGTGTCGAATTTCCACAAAATCCTGATTCATCAGACATTCAATTAGCAATAGCAGAAATAAAATCAAATCTTGATGGTAAATCAATAGAAGAATTAATTGAATTACCAGAGATGATAGCTGATGAATCACTTGTAATAATGCGTCTTTTATCTGGGGTATCTGCTTGGGTATATCAAGTATATCCTCAACTTTTTATCATGATTGTCATTAAACAAGTTGAGTTATCTCTCAAATATGGTAATGCTAAATTGTCTGCTTATGCTTATGTCCTTTACGGCTTAATCCTGAGTGGAATCATGAGAGATATTGACTCTGGCTATGAGTTTGGGAATCTAGCTGTAAACCTAATCGATAAGTTTAGTGCTGAAGAATTAAAATCCAAAGTAATTCAAGTCTTTTATGCCACTATAGCCCATTGGAAAAAACATACTAAAATTATAATTAATCCTTTATTAGAAGGTTATTCAGTTGGCTTACAAACAGGGGATCTAGAATTCGCAGCCTACTGTATTTATTGCCATTCATATTCTTCGTATTTCACAGGCAAAGAATTGAATGAATTAGCATCTGACATGTCAAAATATAGTGATGCCATATCTCAAATCAAACAAGAAACAATACTGAAATGGCATAATATTTATCGCCAAACAGTTTTAAATTTGTTACAGATTCAAGAAAAAGCAACTTGTTTGATTGGTGAAGCTTACAATGAGGATGAAATGCTAATAATTCATCAGCAAGCTCAAGATAGGGTAGGACTTTTATATTTACACTTTAATAAAGCATATCTCTGCTATCTCTTTCGATCTTTTACCCAAGCGATTGAAAACTTGGAGTTGGCAGAACATTATTTAGATAGTGGAATTGGCAATTTAGTTATGCCTCTTTTCTATTTTTATGATTCGCTAGTGCGACTTGATACTTATGATGAGATTCTCACAATAGAACAAAATTCTTTACTGGATAGAATCAGAGCTAATCAGGAAAAAATGCAGAATTGGGCGCATCATACCCCGATGAATTACCTACATAAATTTTATTTAGTGGAGGCAGAAAAACATCGCGTTACAGGTAAATATCTCGAAGCGATCGAATCTTATGATCGTGCTATTTCCCTTGCTAAACAAAACGAGTACATCAATGAAGAAGCTCTGGCTAATGAATTAGCAGCTAGATTCTATTTAGAATGGGGCAAAGAGAAAATCGCTCAAACCTATCTCACTGATGCTTATTATTGCTATGTTCGTTGGGGAGCAAAGGCAAAAGTTGATGATTTGGCAACACGCTATCCTCAATTACTTATGCCCATACTTCAGCAAGAAAAATTGAGTTTTCAAGTAGCTGACAGAATCACGATTCCTACTTATCAATCTCTATCAACGCAAAGTAATTATCCAACCTTCTTTGGTTCTAAAACAAGTATTTCGGAATCACTAGATTTAGCTTCTGTGATCAAGGCTTCTCAAACACTCTCTGGAGAAATTGAGATGGATCAACTGCTGTCTAAATTAATGCAAGTTGTGATGGAAAATGCCGGAGCATCTAAATCTGCTTTGATTTTAAGTGGAAATCATAACTCAGAATTAAGGGTCGTAGCTCTCAGTTCTAGTGAGAATTTTGCAGCTATTTCTACAGAATTACCATCAATTTATGCGGGGTCTAGTAATGATATTCCGATTACTTTGATTAAATATGTTAACCGCATCAAAGAAGTATTTGTAGTTGATGATGCAAAGACTGTTGATTTCTTAGCAGAAGACCGCTACATTATCAGTCAGAAGCCTAAAAGTCTCTTGTGCATCCCGATTATAAATCAAGGTAAATTGCTGGGTATTCTTTACCTGGAGAATAGTCTAACTACCGGAGCCTTCACCCGCGATCGCATTGAAGTTTTAAAACTGCTAACTACTCAAGCGGCTATTTCCTTAGAAAATGCCATACTCTACAATAATCTAGCCCAGGCAAATCAAAACTTAGAGGAATATAACCATAGCTTAGAAGTAAAAGTAGAAGCTAGAACCCAAGAACTAAACAATAAAAATCAACATCTGCAAGAAGCATTGCAAGAACTACAACGCACACAAACCCAATTAATTCAAAGCGAAAAAATGTCTTCATTGGGTCAAATGGTAGCGGGAATTGCTCATGAAATTAATAACCCAATTAACTTTATTCATGGCAATATTGCTCATGCTAGTGAATATGTCAAAGATTTGCTAGATTTAGTAAATATTTATCAGCAAGAATGTTCTCATCCTTCTGATATATTAACAGCAAAAGTCGCAGAAATTGATGTGGAGTTCTTATCTGAAGATTTGCTAAAAATTCTGGATTCTATGGAAGTGGGTAGTTCTCGTATTCGCAATATAGTTTTAGGTTTGCGTAACTTCTCACGCTTGGATGAGGCAGAAATGAAGACTGTTGATGTTCATGAAGGTATTGATAACACCTTGATGATTTTACAGCACAGACTTAAAGCAAAAAGTGATGCTTTGGAAATAGAAGTTATTAAAGAATATGCAAAAATACCTGAAATCAGTTGTTATGCTGGTCAACTGAATCAGGTATTTATGAATATTTTGAGTAATGCGATCGATGCTGTAAATGATTCAAGAGCTAATATTAAGAAACCCCAAATTCATATTTATACTGCTCTAAAAGATTCAAATACTTTGCAAGTCCGCATTGCTGATAATGGTTGTGGGATGACTGAAGCAGTTAAGAAGAAAATCTTTGACCCATTTTTTACTACAAAACCTGTTGGTAGTGGTACAGGGTTGGGATTATCTATCAGTTATCAGGTGATTGTAGATAAACATAAGGGTCAGTTAATTTGCGATTCTACCCCCGGCCAAGGAACTGAGTTTGTGATTGAAATACCAATTAAGCAGTAAAGTGACTGACTTATGATGCAGATGTAGTTGCTGCACTCGCTAACGACCTATGAGAGTTACGTGGTCTACGAATTAACATCTGAATTCCATTAGTAGGCCCAATACCGAAACTTCTCCGATGAACTCTCTCTGGCTTTCGACTTACCAAAGCAAGTTGATAATTGGACAAAACTTTTGCGACTACTAGCTTCATTTCAAATAAAGCCAAAGCTTCACCAATACAACGGCGTGAACCACCACCAAAAGGTAAAAATTCATAAATGGAAAATTGTCTGTCGAGAAAGCGTTCTGGTTTAAATTGATCAGGTTCTGGATATAAATCTTTATGGTGATGAGTAAGATAAATACAGCCAGCTACAACAGTACCAATATCTAATGGATATCCAAGTACTGTTACTGGTTCTTGAACTACCCTGGGCAAAGTCAAAATTACAGCTGGATGAATTCGTAAACTTTCATTACAGACTGCTGTCAGATAAGGCAGTCTGTAAATATTCATAGGATCTGGTGATTCACCAAGATTATCAAGTTCTTCGAGTAATTTTTTCAGAATTTCCGGTTTGTAGTGAATCCAATACAATACCCAAGCCATCGACATTGCTAAAGTTTCTTTGGCACCAAACATCATCAGTATTAATTCATCTCGCAACTCCTGATTTGTCATTGCTTTGCCTTCTTCATCTTTTGCTGACATGAGCAAAGAGAGAACATCTATTCGATTTGGATCGAATCTTTGGCAACGTTCGTTAATTTCAGCATAAAGCAACTCATCAATTTGTTGCCGCAACTTCAAAAATCTCCCCCAAGTACTCCAAGCGCCTAAGTCTTTTTGCAACAAAGGAAACATTAGCAAGCTGGCATTAAGTGGTGAACCAAAAACATCTAGAAGCGATGCCAAGAGATGCTTGATTGTTTGATAACGTTCACCTTCATATAATCCAAAAATAGTTTGTAGTGTTACTTGTAGAGAAATCTCTTGCATCGCAACACAAGCTGAAAAAGGTTGTTCTACAGGTAAGTGAGCAAAAACTTGTTCAGTTAAATTAGATATTATTTGACCATAAGCTCGCATTCGTTCTCCATGAAAAGCAGGCATCAATAGTTGTCTGCGTTTTTTGTGAAGACTACCATCAAGCATAGCAATACAAGAACTACCAACGATGGGTTCTCCTATTCTGTTAAAGCTTCCAGGTGCTGTAAACTGTTTTCTATCGTTGCTTAAAATCTCTTGGATTCCTTGAGGATGGCTGACAAATACGACAGTATCTCCAAAACCAACTATACTGCCAGTAAAGATATCTGGATATTGCTTGTTTGCCTGTTTCATATATCCTACAGGATCAGCAACCCAATGTAGCTTTTGTATCAAAGAAGCAGTTTTCAACTGATTTGGTAGTTGCATACGAATATACCATTACAACATTTTATTGATATCTTTTGAATTTTGATAAATTCTAGATTAATTGGAAATATTTTCCACCTCAAATAACTTCTAACTAACTTTAGCTAAATCTATTTTTTCAAGGGTTTGATATCTTCCAGAATAGGAATACCATGCTAAATGTCCACTAATCCAAGCATGTATTCCTGATAAATATTTAGCAATTTCATTATCTATCTTTTCTCCATAAGATGGAATACATGACTCCATTTGAATTAGATTTTCAACTTCTTGATTGTGCATTTTTATAGCAAGATTAATTGCTAAATTCAAAGATATTTTTTGTTGATTTTGAAGGATTAATACTAAATTATGAACATGGTTAATTGCTAATTCTTTTGGATATGAGAATATATCATTAGACCAGCAAATAATATTGGTAGCCATCAGTTTTATTTGGTTTAAAATTTCGTGATTCCTCAAAAAATCTGTAATCTGTAATTTATCGCAGAATTCAGTTAATGCCAGAGAAGTTTCTACTCCTATTGTTGCTCTACGTATATTCATATAAGTTTCCATACTAGGTATTATTTTCAGCGTACTGATATTTGCTTCTTTTTCACAACCATAAAAATAATCTTCAAAGGTATTAATGAAGTGATTGAATACTTGTTGGCTACCTAATCCTAGCATTCTTATTCTTATATCACTTAAAGCATAACTAAGAGGTATATCTTCATTAGTAAGTTCTGCCCCTTTTAATATTTGAATAAATCTTGTATGATAAGCCTTTAATAGTTCGGGCTTTAAGGTTGACATATCACATTGGTCATCCCAAATAAATATCCAACTCATCCAATCATTAGCGACTTTGAGTTCTTCTATTTGACAGTAAGGATAGGTAAGTGCAACTAACATATAAAATTTTGCTTTTAAAAAGCGTTGATATATTAAGTTGTTAGTTAGAAGATTATATTGTGTAACCCAATTTAAAGCAGATTCTTCTAACAGATCAGCATATTTATTGATTTGAGAAGGAAATGGGCAGTATAAATCGGGGAAAACCAACTTTTCCATAAATCCTCTGCAATTGTAATCAATTCTCGATTTCTGAAGTTTTAGACAGTGGCTAATTCGGAGATTGACACTTGCACTCACAATACTTGCAGCATCTAAGTTTATGCAGCTATAAACCAGATATTTAACTCTTCTTTATGCTTAATTTACTTTGCAGCCATAACAAAATAGCTACAAAAATACACGTTAATTTTGCAGAGAAATATTTGATATCTGCGTATATAAAAATAGTCTCACGCAGAGCCAGCTTTAAGCTATGAGCAATCAGCAGCTAAATATTCAGCAATAGCTACCAAAATAAACTCACTAATTAATTAGATTTGCTAGAGTATTGTCGAAACTTTAATGAACAGCACCTTGGTTTTTACACTGCATGAAATACAGTGTAAAGCTTGTTTTTGTTTGTCTATGCCACTATATCGAACACATCTTGAGACTTTGTTTAACGAAGTTTTAAACTCAAGATTTAACTTGTTTCATCATTTTTTAATACTTTTAAATAAAAGATAACAGTAATTTTGTGTAATTAGTTAAGTCAAATTATGTATTTTTGATACAGCGTAAGATAAAATACTGTATTCATCTAAGTATTTCTAAATTGATTTAATGAATTGCTTTAATAAATCGATTAAATTTATTCTTTTGATAAAAATTTTATTTTTATACAAGTAATACTAGCATTTTAAATTACTTATTTTTTCAGCATTATTACGATATTGTCACGATACTCTGACATATTACTAATTTAGACAGGTAATACTTACTTAAAAAGTATCAAAAAATCATGAAATATCTTAATCTTTATACATTTTTCTTGCTTTTAGTAGATGAAATAGTGGGTAAATACACAAAGCTATAATTGATACTAGCTAAAAAGATACACTAAGTATTTAATTATTTTATTTCAAATGATAGTTGAAAAATATAAGCTTTTATGGGTGTTCTATTTACTAGCTTGCAGCATAGGCTAGGTCAATTTTTATGGCTCAAAGTTACATTTTGCAAGGGCTAGTCTTCTAGCTTGATAAAACAAGTCTGTTATCTAGCAGAAAAGATTCTCTTTAAATGCTGACATTAGCTGATCAAGGTCAACATCAAAGAAATTATTATTGGCAGTATAATCTATAACCAATAAATATCAAGCAAATAAGCGTATTTTTATTAGCTATGGACTGGAATAGCGATCGCAACTTGCAGCATGAGGCTATTAATCTGATGAATAGCGACTCTCTCAAAGAGTTCCATCAGTTATGGGGTGTAAGTAATCGGTAAAATGGGTGTGTCTGTAAATCGTGTTAAGACACCAAAGTAGCCAATCTGTATGTTCTCAACAGCTGATTTTCTTCAATACACCCAGTGGTCGGGTATTGCTACCTTAGTATTTGCTGCCTTAGCAATACTGGCTTTTATTTTTAAATGGGGCATTCGCTTTCGGCTGGTAGGTACAACTGGCTTTATGCTGGTGCTAACAGGCGGGTTATTTGCTCTATCTTTAGTACCCTTAAGTCGCACAGTGATTCCGGGAGCCGAAAAATATACGCTGGTTTATGATAATGGTTCCACGCAAACAGTAATTTCCATTAATCCCAAAATTTCCCCTTCAGCTTTAGAAGCAACTTTGCGTCAAGCAGCCAGTAATTTATACTCCTATGGTCGTTTAGGTAAACAAGGCGACAATTATCTAATAATTCGCGCTCGTACTCTGGTACATCCTGAACCTGGAGTTTCTGTACCGCTTTACCTTGGTCAAATTAAACGCAATCTGGCTTCACGGGAAGATGCGAATATGTCAGTTGAGATTTACACAGATAAATTTGCTCAGTTGCCAAAGCCTACGGCTTAGGGACTTCTAACTCAAAGAGTAAGCAGGGAGCAGTGGTTCGGCTTCGCTCACCAACCGGGGCAGGGGGAAAAAGAAAAAAGCATATAGCCCCAGACTAAAGTCTGGGGCTATACAAACTAAACCCACCTACGCTAGATTATTTCAGTTTTTTGCTAGTTTATAAGTATATTCCCTAACAGCAAAGTCTAATTTTGGTGTTAGGGAAGACATCAATTTTTTTTGTATTTGACTATACAATAGAGATTATTTTTAGATTAAGATATTACTTACTAATTTCATCAATGGAAAAATGTTTAGTGGGTGCTGCTCGTAAGTGATGGTGAGTTTTGTTGATAGGCGACTGCCTTCTATAAATATTATGTAATCCTACTAGCATCAATACAAATTCAGGTTTTGCCTAACTAGTTATTATATGCCCCATCAATCAGCTACTACGTTGTCTACTCAAACATCTAGTTCATTATCGGCACTGGCGATCGCTCCGGCAAAAGTCATCCGTGGATCTGGAATCTTGTCAGCAGCACCAGAGGAGATTGCCCTGTTAGGCAGTCGTCCTTTAATAATTGCAGGCAATCAAACTCTAGCCCTGACTCAAAATACTTTACAACCAATTTTAGAGCAACAACAGTTGCATACTGCTCAAGCTTCTTATGGTGCAGATTGTTCAGAAGCCACTTTGAAATCTTTAAGGAAGGCGGCAAAAGAACACAAAGCCGACATGATTATTGGTGTTGGTGGCGGTAAAGCATTGGATACTGCAAAACTAGTTGCTTTTCAGTTGCAGTTACCGGTGGTGACAATTCCCACTTCCGCCGCTACCTGTGCAGCTTGGACAGCCCTTTCTAATGTATATTCTGAGACAGGGGCTTTTTTGTATGATGTGGCGCTGTCTCGCTGTCCTGATTTATTGATTCTGGACTATGATTTGATTGCCACAGCACCAAAACACACCTTAGTAGCTGGCATTGGGGATGCGATCGCTAAATGGTACGAAGCCTCGGTGAGTAGTGGACATTTACAACAGACTTTAATTATTGCCGCAGTCCAACAAGCCAGAGTTTTACGCGATATTTTATTCCAAAAATCAGCCGAGGCTTTAGAAAAACCAGGCAGTGAAGTTTGGCAAGAAGTTGTGGATGCAACCGTTTTACTAGCCGGAGTCATTGGCGGCTTGGGTGGGGCGCAGTGTCGCACCGTTGCTGCCCATGCTGTACACAACGGCTTAACTCACATTGCCGGACACACCAGCATCCACGGCGAAAAAGTCGCATTTGGTATTTTGGTGCAACTGCGTTTAGAAGAAATGATTTTGGGTAATCAGTTAGCCAGCACTGCTAGACAACAGTTGTTGAAGTTTTATGCAGAGATTGGCTTGCCCCAAAAATTAGATGATTTGGGATTAGGCAACATTAAATTGAGCGAGTTAAAAACCGCAGCCGAAATTTCCCTCGCACCCAATTCGGATATTCACCGTTTACCTTTCAAGGTAGGACTAGAACAGTTAATGGCCGCGATGGTTTCGACAACTGCACCCACAGACAGCAGAGAATCAAACATTCGGGTGGCAGTAAAGGCAAGTGATCAGCCAATTGAAGAGTAAAAAACTTTCGACTGGCAAAATGACGCTTGATTTTTTGCCCAGATTACCAAACTCAGATTTTGCTCACTTTATAGATTTCTCCAATTGATCCACAGCCGCCAACTGTGATGTATGAGAGAAATTTTACTCACAAATCAACTGTATCAAGAAGTGGTACATCAATGACACTGAATTGGATTGCCCCAGCAGAACGTATACAGAAACTGCCAGCTTATGTATTTGCCCGTCTGGATGAACTCAAAGCTAAGGCAAGGGAACAAGGATTGGATTTGATTGATTTGGGGATGGGGAACCCGGATGGCCCCACGCCTCAACCAGTCGTAGAAGCGGCGATCGCCGCTTTGCAAAATCCCGCCAATCATGGTTATCCGCCCTTTGAAGGAACTGCGAGTTTTCGCCGTGCGATTACCAACTGGTACAATCGCCGCTATGGTGTAGTGCTTGATCCCGACAGCGAAGCCTTACCGCTACTCGGTTCTAAAGAGGGATTAGGACATTTGGCAATGGCTTATATTAACCCTGGTGATGTGGTTTTAGTACCTTCACCAGCTTATCCCGCCCATTTTCGCGGGCCGGTAATTGCTGGGGCGCAAGTCCATAACTTGATTCTCAAACCGGAAAATGATTGGTTGATTGATTTAGCGGCAATTCCCGAAGAAGTTGCCCAAAAAGCCAAAATTCTCTATTTCAATTATCCCAGTAATCCCACTGCTGCCACTGCACCGCGAGAATTTTTTGAAGAAATTGTCGCCTTTGCCCGGAAATATGAAATTCTGTTGGTGCATGACTTGTGTTATGCCGAGTTAGCTTTTGATGGCTATCAACCCACCAGCTTGTTAGAAATTCCTGGCGCTAAAGAAATTGGCGTGGAGTTTCATACCTTATCCAAAACTTATAATATGGCTGGTTGGCGGGTAGGTTTTGTTGTCGGCAACAGCCAAATTATCCAAGGTTTACGGACGCTGAAAACCAACTTGGATTATGGGATTTTTGCCGCCTTGCAAACAGCCGCCGAAACTGCTCTGCAATTGCCAGATGTCTATTTACACGAAGTCCAACAGCGTTACCGTACCCGCCGCGACTTTTTGATCCAAGGGTTAGGAGAGTTGGGTTGGGATATTCCGAAAACCAAAGCCACCATGTATCTTTGGGTGAAATGTCCTGTGGGTACAACTTCCACCGATTTTGCCTTGAATGTATTGCAACAAACAGGCGTGGTGGTGACTCCGGGGAATGCCTTTGGGGTTGCGGGTGAAGGCTATGTGCGGATTAGTTTAATTGCAGATTGCGATCGCTTAGGTGAAGCTTTACACCGCTTTAAACAAGCCGGCATCTCATATCAATCGGAAAAATTAGTTTCTGTGCCACTTTAATAAGTGACATGAGATTTTAACTATTAACACCTCCACTCCATTATAGTGGAGGGTTAAATTTCAAAAGTCTTGAATTATTGTGTTTTCATTGGGCAAGTTGGGGAAAAAGATTGTACTTTGCCGAATGAGATTCATCTTGTGAATTTGCTGCAAAAATTGTTGTCTAGGCTGCAATATTGTATTTGCCAAGCTAATTGGTCAATAGCTAAAGTTTTCCTATACCTTGCAAGTCCCTAATTGTTGATATTTATAGTTAGAAGCATTTTTTGAGAAATTTTATTTGGTTTTTCATAATATTTTTACAATACAGAAATCTGCTTGGGAATTTTATGCTATCTTCCTAATCAGATGCTATCTGGGCGTATCAATTCGCTCATCACTACTGAAAAGCCCAATTAGATAAACTGCGGGATTTTAGCACAGTTGTTTATATTTACAGCAAAAAATTGCGCTTAATTCAGATATAAAATCACACAGCACAAATTTCAGTAACCAAAGTCTTATATACTAGACATGAATTTAATCGGTTTGAATTTGTCGTTAATTATGATACAAAGACTATTAATCTTGAGATGAAATACTAACCCATCTCAAGGTAAAAAGTATATCCCAGATCATTAAACAACTTTCAACTGCATGTGGTGTAAAAACTCAGAGGGGAGTGACAACATGGATTTACGTGGTGATGCCTTGCAAATCCTCAAAGCAACTAGTCGAACTTTTTATATTCCAATTAGTATTTTACCGTCAGGATTGCAAGAAGCCGTTGCATCAGCATATTTGTGTATGCGTGCCATTGATGAAATTGAAGATCATCCAGACCTGGATAATTCAACAAAGGCACAACTGTTACACAATATTAGTTTGACATTACAAGCAGGAGTAGATGGCTTTGCAGTTGACGCTTTTTCCGTAGGGTTTAGCGGCTACGAGGATGTTTTGGCAGAAGTAACTCTGAGAGTCAGAGAATGGTCTTTATTAGCCCCTGAGACTATTGCACCACGGATTTGGGATGCAACCGCAGCAATGGCTGACCGGATGGCTTATTGGGCAGAAAACAACTGGAAAATTGAAACCGAGTCTGATTTAGATCGTTACACCTTTGGGGTTGCTGGCGCAGTTGGGTTGTTACTTTCAGATTTATGGACTTGGTATGATGGCACGCAAACCAACCGGACTTTAGCAATTGGCTTTGGTCGTGGCTTGCAAGCTGTCAACATCCTCCGCAACCACATTGAAGATATGGGGCGTGGTGTCAGCTTCTTTCCAGATGGTTGGACAGTCACAGAAATGCAAGAGTATGCCCTACGCAACTTAGCGTTAGCTGATGCTTATACTCAAGCTTTACCTGCTGGCCCAGCTTTAAACTTTTGTCAAATTCCGTTAACTTTGGCACATGGTACGATTGATGCTCTTGCCAATGGTAAGGAGAAACTCAGCCGCAGTGAAGTTATCGCCTTGCTTGAGCAATTAAATGCTGTCAATGTCAAAGCTAGTTAATAACTTTGTTCAATACGATTGATTAAGTAAGTTCAAGTTTAATAGTGCTGATTTTTAGACTGTGGTGTATTTTGGTTATTAACCCAAATTTTTAACTACGTCGTAAATCTCAAAAGCAAGTAACCATACAATACAGACGTGAGCGATCGCGTCTGTATTTTAACTTAAGGCTTAAGGCGCAGAAAAGGCGTATTTTTTTAAATCTGCCAAAGAACAGACTTCTAAAGCTCTAGCGTGGGTGGCTTCGAGAACGACAGGGGGCGCGTAACCAGCTTCCATTGCTTCTTGCCAACGGGCTGCACACAAACACCAGCGATCGCCAGGGCGTAATCCGGGAAAATTATATTCAGGAAATGCTGTACTCAAATCATTACCACGGGATTTGGTAAATTCCAAAAATTCGGCTGTCACCTGGGCGCAAACAACGTGCATTCCAAAATCTTGCCCACCAGTGCTACAGTAACCATCACGGTAATAACCAGTCATCGGTGAAGTACAACACACTTCTAAATCTGTGCCGAGTACATTTTTAGCTTCTGCCATATCTGTATTTATTAGGGTTCAATTAAAGACTTTTCGGACTGGCGATATTTAGCTATTAGCCTGCGTCGTTTTAAGGGTGGATAAAGCAAGAGGCTGATTAATGGTAATCCTATCCCTGTTAGTGCTATTGGCGTGTAGGGAGTGACAAAGCCGATTATAACAATAATTCCAAAGCTAGTTCCTAACCCTGCTGTGAGTAAATACAATATCGCTCTAGACCAGTAGAATTTTTTATCCTTATTGGAATGAATACCATCTTGCTCCCAAGCTACGAAACCCCAAAAACCACCATACATTAACCCCACCAAAGACCCAATTGCTACCCCAATCTTATATATGTTGTTAACAAAATCATAATTAGCAGCAAATACCATTGGAACAATAGCAATGATCATTCCAGCAAATATCCCCACTAAAGAGCCACTGACTAACCCAATTCCTGCCCCAATCACAGTCTTTATCACTTTCTCTAAACCAACAAAAGCTATAACCCAAATCAAGGTTAAATATGTAGCCGAAAAAGCTATCAACCAATTCAAGGTTGAATATATACCAGCAATCACCATCAACAAATTTATCAATAAAGGTGCGATCGCTCCAATTAATGCCACACCAACAAGCCAAGTGTAAGATACTTCGGTTTTTTCAATTGGTAAAGCGGCTGTCTGCACTTTTACCGTTAAAGTATGACTTGCTGGATAAGCATTACTATGCAGTATGAGTTGACGTTTATACGACTTATCCGCCATCAATTTAATCGTATCCACCTCAACTTGAAACTGGGTATGATTCCTGCTAAACGTAGTAGGTGTTACTGAAATCCAAGCGTGAGAATCTGGCGTATGTGGCGGATCATGAGGATGGGGTGCAACTTCCCATTTCCCTTGTAATAAAGTATCGGGAATAGTATTTTCAACGGTGATGCTTTGGGTGAGCTTTTCACCTAATCGGTTCGCTTTAAACTCTAATACTGTTTCACTAAAATCTATTCCGGGTACGCGCACAACTTCAAGCGGTTGGAGTGCTGTGAAGGCGGCTTGTGCATTAGCAAAGCGTTTGTTTTGTTCTGGTTGTACCATGTTTTCTAGCCAACCCAGAAACCGCAGACTTAATTGGGGGAGAAGAGGTTTAAACTTAATGATGTATGGATTATTGCGATCGCACAATTCGCGTATTTCTGTAGACTTAATTTTTGCTAATAAACAAATCAACGTTGTACCCAAAGCATACAAATCTGTGGCTTGCGTCGGTTCAAACATTTGTTCTGGCGGAATAAAACCGGGCGTTCCCTTAAATACACTACTCCCTGCAACTTCCTGGCTACCAATACGCGCAAAACCAAAATCAATTAAATAAACTTTGAGTTCTTCATCTACCAAAATGTTTTCCGGTTTGATATCTCGATGAATAACTGGAGGATTGAGATTTTGTAAATATGTAATAATTTCTAAAGCTTTAACAGCAATTATCTTAATTTCCTCTAATTCAAAATAACCGAGGAGTTCTGCTAAAGATTGGGCATGAATATATTCTTGTACCAAACAAAACCCATCAGATGTAGCAAACGAGCTTATATATCGGGGAATCCCAGGATGAGCCAGTTTTTGTAATATCTCAATTTCTCGTTGATGTGCCTCAAACCCAGACCAACTAGAACCAGCTTGAGCAAAGCAAAACTGCTTTAATACTACCTGTTGTGCTGTATTAACATCTGATGCTAACCAAGTAATTCTTCCTCCTTCTCGATTGCGTCCTAATTCTCGTACAACTCGATAGCCTTGTTCACTAAAGTTTGGATAGGGAGTACTATTCATAGTTCTAGAGGAAGAGCTATAGTTTGTTAATTCTTCTGTTGTATTACGTGATTACACTTAAGATAACAAAACTAACTTTATTAATCAACGTTTTTAACAATGTTAAAGCAGGGCGCGTTGCATTTTGCTTTAACGCACCCTACTAAACTACTCTTCCCTTTTTGCGCTAACTCTTACCAAACACGGTACTTAGGGAACGGGCAATGTTTTGCGGTTGCATTGCGTCCATTGCGGCGGTTGGTTCGTAGCCGCAGTGAACCATACAATCAGCACATTGGGGATTACCACTGGCGCGGCCGTATTTACTCCAGTCTGTCTTGTCTAGCAGTTCTTTGAAACTGGTGTAATGTCCTTCATTCAACAAATAACAGGGTTTTTGCCAACCAAGAACGCTATAACTCGGACTTCCCCAAGGTGTACATTCGTAGTCTTTTTCACCAATCAGAAAGTCTAGGAATAAGGGATTATGATTGAAGTTCCAGTTTTTCTTACCTGATGTGTAGGGTGTGAGAATTTCCCGGAAGAGGGCGCGGGTTTGTTCGCGTTTGAGGAAATGGTCTTGATCTGGAGCCCATTCGTAGCTGTAACCAGGGGAAATCATCATCCCATCAACATTCAAACTTTCGAGAAAATCAAAGAATTCTTGCATTTCTTTGACATTTGCACCTTCAAAGATGGTGGTGTTGGTGGTGACACGGAAACCTCTGGCTTTGGCTGCACGAATGGCGTTGACAGCAGTATCAAACACGCCTTTGCGATCAACACATTTATCATGCCACTCGCGCATTCCATCTAAGTGAACGCTGAAGGTAAAGTAAGGCGAAGGTTGGAATTTGTCGAGGCTTTTTTCCAGTAACAAGCCATTGGTACACAAGTAAACATATTTCTTGCGTTCTACTAAGCCCCGGACAATCTCATCAATTTGGGGATGGAGTAACGGTTCTCCCCCAGGAATAGAAACTACAGGTGCGCCACATTCTTCCACGGCGGCGAAGCATTCTTCTGGTGTGAGATTGCGTTTGAGAATTTCCACGGGGTGCTGAATTTTGCCACAACCAGTGCAAGCTAAATTACAGCGAAATAATGGTTCTAGCATCAATACCAAGGGGAAGCGTTTGCGCCCTAAAAAACGCTGAGTCACCAGATACTTCCCAATATCCATCGCTTGTTGTAAATTAATTCCCACTTTATTTATTACTCCTCATCTTATAAGTACATAAAAGTGTGAAGTATGAAGTCTGAAGTATGAAATTGATGTTTCATACTTTACACTTCACACTTCAGACTTCATTTGACATAACCCTCAGCAATAAACCAATCCACAGCGTCTTTTAGGGCTGCTTTTAAGGGGGACTGGGGTAGTCCCAACTCGCGGACAGCTTTACTCGCGTCATAGTACATGTGTTGTTGAGCCATACGGACACCATCTATAGGGACAGAGGGCGTTTTTCCTAACGGTGCGAGAATTTTCTCATCAATCCAAGCCACACTCAAGGGTATCCAAGCAGGAATGGTGCGTTGGGGTGCTGGTAAATTAGTGATTTCGGCAAGTTGTTCTAGTAATTGTTTGAGGCTGAGGTTTTGGTGTCCTAAGATATAGCGATCGCCTGTTTTCCCTTTTTGCAATGCCAGTAAATGTCCCCAAGCCACATCCCGCACATCGATAAAATTCAGCCCAGTGTCTAGATAAAAGGGCATTTCTCGCTGCAAAAACCGCAGGATAATATCGCCTGTGGGTGTGGGCTTGATATCTAATGAACCAATTGGGCTACTAGGGTTGACAATTACGACATTTTGTCCTCTAGCTGCGGCTTGTTTGGCTTCTTGTTCGGCGAGAAATTTTGACTGTTTGTAATTACCAATCAGTTTTTCGACAGGGCTTTGATAAGTTTCATCGACAGGTTTACCGCCTGGGCCGACTCCTATGGCTGATACGGAACTGGTGTAAACAGTGCGTTCAATGTCAGCTTTGCGGGCGGCTTCGAGAATATTCCGTGTACCGATGACGTTGTAGCGATACAGTAGTTGTTTATCTACTTGCCACAAAGAATAATGGGCGGCGACATGGAATAAATATTGACAACCTTTAATTTTTTGCCAAATATCAGCATCTGTCAAATCGCCTTTGACTAGTTCCACATCCAAGCCGCGTAAATTATCTAAATTGCTGCTGGGGCGGACTAAAGCTTTGACTTTGTATCCTTGTTGCAGTAGTAACCGCACCAAGTGGGAACCGACAAAGCCGGTTCCACCTGTAACAAAAGCCTGCATTAGTATTTTGCCTCCTGACGAAAGCGGGGGAACCAGTCGTCTAAGATGGCGTAAACTACGGGGACAACAATTAAGCTGAGGATTGTGGAACTGATCAAGCCGCCAGCAATAGCCACAGCCATAGGCGATCGCAATTCTGAACCAGCACCCAGACCCAAAGCAATGGGTAACATCCCTAACAGCGTGGAAGCAGTTGTCATCATAATCGGTCGCAGACGCACTGGCCCCGCCTTCAAGATGGCTTCTTTGCGGCTTAAACCAGCTTGACGCAGTTGGTTGATGTAATCCACCAAGACGATCGCATTTTTGTTAGCCAGCCCCAACAAAAAGACAAAACCAATTAAGGAAATCATGCCAAAATCACTCTTGGTAAAGAGTAAGGCCAGCATGGCTCCCACAATTGACAAAGGCAGTGAAACACCAATAACTACAGGGTCTATCCAACTGCGGAACAACAAAATCAGCACCACAATAATGCAAAGTGCCGATAGTACCAAAGTAGAAGCAAAACTGCTAAAGACTTCGTTTTGTCGGGCAGAATCGCCACCCAAGTCTAAAGTTACACCAGCAGGTAACACTTCTTTGGCTTCCGCAACGATTTTGTCTGTGGCACTACCCAAAGACAAATCCTGCCCTAAATTGGCACTGATATAAGCCACACGCTGATTATTCAGTCGCTCAATTTGGAAAATTCCCCCCTGGTTTTTACTGTCACCTGTTACCGTCACATCAGCAAATCCCGGCATTTTGGCGATGCGTTCTTTAATCGCTTGGGCTGCTTTGTTCAGTTCTTGGAGATTTTCTCCCCTTAATGACACTTGTAAGGGTTTTTGCCCACCAGTATCGATAAATTGAATGTCTTCCACACTGGTAGTTACGCCTGGTAAATTAGGCAACTGAGCGCGTATTTGGTCTTGGACTTCCGCCGTCTTTAGCTCTCTGTCTTCCTTCAACTTGACGTAAAGCGTACCTTTATTGGGTTCACCTTCGCGGGAACCGACGGTAGTAAAGACTGTTTCCACGGCTGGGGATTTTCTCACCACCGCTTCTAGTTTTTTCGCAACTTCCAGAGAATCATTGAGCGGGTTGGGAAGAGAAATGGGGGGTTGAGATGACAAGGGAATCCCGGCTTGTGCTGCCTGTGCTGCTTGTTTTTGCAAAGTGGCAATATCAGGGATTTGTGGTAAGGGAGCCGTATAGGTAATATTAAATTCGCCCCGGTCTAGTTTCGGGATAAAACCTTTGGGAATGAAGGGTACTAGGGCAATTCCCCCAACAAAGCTGAGAACCGCTAATAAAACTACTGTTTTGCGGTGGTTTAACGACCAATACAGCAACTTCCGGTAGGCTTGGGCAAACCCTGACCACAGTTTTCCTTCCTTGCGGGGAGTATTGGTAGAGATTGGTTTGAGCCAGTAAGTGGACAAAACTGGTGATAGTGTCCGGGCTACTAAGGTAGAAGCAATATAAGAAGCGGAAACTGTAATTCCAAAGGGCTTGAAGAATTGCCCAACGACACCACCCATCAAACCAATTGGTAAAAACACTGCCACGGCTGTAGCTGTGGTGGCAACAACGGTTAACCCAATTTCACTGGTGGCTGAGAAGGCAGCTTGACGAGGGCTTTCTCCTTCTTCAATATGCCGCATAATATTTTCGACATCGATGATGGCATCATCAATCACGCTGCCAATGACTAATGCCAACGCTAACAATGTAATCGTTTCTAAGTTGAAGCCGAAAATTGCCATGACAATAAACGTCGCCAACAATGAAGTCGGAATCGCCAGTGCCGAAATTAAGGTGGCTCGCCAACTCCACAAGAAAGGAAAGATGACGACAATAGCCAACACTATGGCTTCAATCAGCGCGTCAATGGTTGACTTGGTGGCATTACGAATATACTCAGCTTGGGTAGCAGCTAAAGTGAGTTTGACATCTTTGAGGTTAGTTGTGAGCTTTTGAACTTCTTTTTCTACCCGACTCACAACTTCTAAGGTGTTGGCGTTACCCCGTTTGATGACTTGAAAAGCCAGCGCATCTTGCCCATTAAACCGAACTAATGTGGCTCCACCTTGGGGAAGTGCCGCAGCTGTATTTTGGGCGCTTGGTAAAGCTGGTTGAGAACTAGGCTCTCCCAACAAATTGACTTTCAAGACTCCCGGTACCTTGGTAATAACTGGGATAATTTTGTCTTGTGCTACTTTGGTCAATTCTGTGAGGTTCTGCGAAGCACTCTCTATGGTGTAGCTAACGGCGGCTGATTCGTTTAAGTTCAGGGGAATAATTTTGTAATTTGCCCCTTGTGGCAAACTTAACTGTTTCAGGGCAGCTTCTACATTGTTGGTGGATTTTTCTAAATCAGTACCAACTGCAAAAGCTAAACTAACTGCCGTTTGACCAGGATAAGCTGATGAACGCAGATCATCTAGTCCTTCTACAGAGCGGAGGCGCTCTTCAATTGGTTTGGTGAGCTTGGCTTCTGTATCAATTGCTGTTGTTAGTGGTGCTGTGGCGTTAACTACCACCACCGGGAAAGTAATATCTGGAAACAAAGCATACTTGAGGGAACTGAACGCCAAAAGCCCAGCTACCGTTACAGCAATCCAGAAACTCACTGTCAACCACGAGAAGTCAATGGCCAATTTGGAGATATTGAAGCGTTCTCGTGCAGATTTTGCGCTACTAACCTTTACCATCTTGGAAAATTTTGCTGGTGTCCCAATTAATTGTCATGCTACATTAATCGTCTAAAGTTTGGGTGGTTTAGTTTCCTTTGGTGGGCAATTTTACTTAATGGGTTTCTTAAAAAAGCATAAAGGATAAACGGTCAAAAAATTTCTTCTACTTAAACACTTAATAATTAATACTGAGCAATCAGCACTAGGTAATCATTAATGTATTACTCTATGCTGAGAAATAACTTGTGTTACTCACTACATAGTCCTGGTTCTAACGGCAATTTTAAGCACACATAAATTTAATTATGAAGATTGGTTCTGTTGACCATAGGGAATTATTCTGTCGTAGTTTTATGGAGAGTTACAGGGAATATGAGCCTGAGCATCTCCCTTGGCCTGATTTGGATAATGCAGCTTTGGAACTTTTGCGAAGCATCCCTTTTTGGGGTCAGGCTTTGAATAAAGAACGTCAAGCGGGTGTTATCGTCAGTGAATATGCCAAAACTTTAGACAGTGGCATTTTACAAGATGCGATCGCCCTCCAAGGTAAAGAAGAATCTCGTCACGCTCGCTTGCTGAAAGTGTTTATTGAGCGTTATGACATTCCTATGCCTGCTTGTCCACCCATAGAAATTCCCGCCAACCTTGAGCAAACATTCATTGAATTTGGTTTTGAAGAATGTCTCGATTCTTTTTTCGCCTTTGGCTTATTTGAAATTGCGCGAGAAGCCAGAGTATTTCCTGAGCAAATCTTCACAATCTTTGACTCAATTGTTGATGAAGAGGTACGGCATATTGTATTTTTTGTCAACTGGTTCACTGATTTACAAATTCAACGTGGTGATGGATTTTTACCCCTGCGGAGTGCTAAAACTCTTTGGTATTACGGTAGAGCCTTGAGCAGTGTGATTAAAGCCATTGGTGAATCTGATCCCAACGGTGCAGGTTTTACTGCTAGTGGAGCCAGTGTGTTTAGTCAAGATTTAACACTTGAAAAATTCCTCAAAGTGTGCATTCAAGAAAATCAACGGCGAATGAGTAAGTTCGACTCGCGGATATTGCAACCACAACTGCTACCGCGACTCGCCACCACAGCTTGGAATACTCTCCAGTTACTACCGAAACGGAAAGCGTTTGGGGAGGGGGTAAGGGTGTAGGGGCAAAATCAAGTCAAAAGTTAAAAGTTAAAAGTCAAAAACTCTCGGAACTTTTGATTTTTGAATTTTGACTTCCCCGTAGGGGTGTCAGGTGTAGGGGAAAGAAGTGGCTGCAAAGCTGAAGCATTCACCAGTAATGATACTTGTGATTCTTTAGGACTTACGCAATAACTCTCTCAAACTCTTATAACTTCGTGTCCTACCCTTCGGGAAGCCGCTATCGCGTCTATGCGCCCTTTGCGGTACCCTTCGGGAAGCCGCTTGCGCGTCTACGTTTTTTCATAATTTTGCGTAAGTCCTATTCTTGTACCAAATCTCTGTAAACTTGCACTAAATAATTATTTTTGTCTTCCTTGGCGCTCTTGGCGTTCTTGGCGGTTCGTAAAAAAATTAAACACCTTCTTAAACCCCTACACCCTTTCATTCCTACTCAACAATAAATATTGATGATGAACACTGTGATTTTAGTGCCGCAGGGTGCAGAGTATAAAGCTGTGTCTCGTGGCTTGCGTCAAAATACGGAGTCTATACCAACGGTTTTGGCAATACCAGTGGGAATGCAGCCGTTGACGAAATACTTGCAGCAATTGGACAAACAGCATTCACCAGCCAAGGTAATAGTGATGGGTTTGTGTGGTAGCTTGCGCCAGAATTACGCTGTTGGGGATGTGGTGTTATATCAAAGTTGCACTTATCAAGGACTTGTGCAAGAATGCGATCGCACCTTGATGAATCATTTATCTGCTGTACTATCAAAAGTCTCATTAGTGAAAGGCTTGACAAGCGATCGCGTCATCTGGTCTGCTACAGAAAAATCATCGTTAGCGGCAACATCTAACTGTGATGTTGTTGATATGGAAAGTTTCGCTGCTTTACAGTTTTTTCAAGCAATGGGAATTGAAGTGACTGTCTTACGGGTGGTCAGTGATGACAGTTTACATGATATTCCTGACCTTTCCGATGCTATCAGTACCGATGGTTCACTGCAAACTTTACCTTTAGCGTGGGGTTTAATCAGTCAACCCATCGCAGCGACTCGGCTAATTCGTGGTTCTTTGCAAGGTTTAAAGGTACTGGAAAAAGTCACTCAAGCACTGTTCATCAAAGGCGAATAAATACCTAAAAATTTTAACCAATAATTTACGATTTCTATACACGAGGGTGTGATAATTTTGTTTTACATGAACAACCAGATCCCCGGCTTCTTGAAGAAGTCGGGGATCTGAGTCAGTATAATTTTTCAAGTTAAATAGGTTATGTATTATTACTTCTAGAGAGAATATTAATTAATGTTAAGACTTGGCTGTAAATAAAAAAGTCAAGCTATCAAATAACAAAAACTGAATTTATTTAACCAGGATAGAAGGTATGTTTATTAGTTGTAGTTTAAGCGACCTATTTAACCGAACCATAATATAAATTAATTGCTTTTTGATTATCTTGATCACAGTCAAGATTGTAAGTTTTTCCCAATATCAAATCAAGTTTAAAGTATGACCTATATTAAAAGCGCCTTTCAAGATTTTATTGCTAATGTAGCAGGATTTGAGCAATTACCTGCCGAAGTGATTGTGAGTATTGCGGAAAAACTAGAAGCTTGGCGCTATCGCATTGGGCAGAAAATTATAGGCAATGAAACCATACCACAAAAAATCATATTTTTATATGAAGGGCAAGTACGCCTGTTGGGTTATGAACCGCAAACTCAAGCAGCTATTACATTAAAATTGCTCAAACCGGGTGCAGCTATTGGGGAAATTAGTTTTTTACGTCAGGTTCCTTGTGAAGTGGCGATCGCTTCCACGGAAGTGATATGTTTAGCTTTAAATATTGAAGAATATTCCCGCCTCATAACAGAATATCCAGAATTTGCCTACACCCGACAAAATCACAGCCATATTTCCGAAGTTTTTAGTGTTTTGGGTGTACAAGTCGCCAAACAAGCCAATTCTGTCACGAATTTTCTGGAATTATCTGAGCAAGCTTTACTCAACACTCAAATACAATACTTATCACCCGGCAAAAAATCATCTAACCAGCTAGATATTGATAGCATTTGGTTTGTGAGTGGGGGTGAAGTTAAGAATTTTCCTCCCGGTTCTCGCCTAGACTTAAATGCAGCCACAATAGACGTTACTGGGAAAAATCCTGCAAGGTTAATTGGTTTTGCACCAGGAGATTTATCATTTTTAGATAACTATTCTCAAGCTGAGGAAGAGTCTATTTATGATACACAAACAGAGATTACAGATGAGTTAGATATTCCCTACGCACCGGAAGAAATTACGGCGGTAGACTATCCAGCACCCAAAAAACAAAAGCACCTCAAATACCCCTTTGTTCGTGGTAGTGGAGAAGTCAATGCGACTTTTGCTTGTTTTCAAATGCTGTCCAAGCATTTACAAATTCCCATACGTCGAGAAGTTGTACGACGCATTTTATCTGAACAAATTAAACGCCAAGGTAGTATATCTTTTCCGGCTTGTGCATATATAGCAGAATTAATTGGTTTAAAAGCACAGTTAGTAGATTTACCCGCATCGACAATTGAACGTCTCCCCACACCAGCACTCATTCGTTATCGCAGCAATTTCGCTGTGTTGTATTCAGCAGATGCACATCATGTTGTTGTGGGTGTGCCATCCCAAGGTATAGTACGCTGTAAACCAAAAGAATTACTGGCAAATTTAGAACTCGAAGACGGTAATTACCAGCCACAAATGCGGGTATTACTGCTAAGTGCAACCAAAGAAACGCCAAAAGAAAGATTTGGTGTATCGTGGTTTTTACCTTATTTGTCGCGCTACCGTCGAGTGCTAATTGAAGTATTTATTGCTTCGTTCTTTGTCCAGTTAGCACAACTGGCAAACCCACTGGTAATTCAGTTAATTATCGACAAGGTAATTGTCCAGAACAGCATTAGTACTTTGAATGTTCTGGGTGCATTACTGTTAGTAGTGGGACTGTTTGAAGCGATAATTGGGACTTTGCGGACTTATTTATTTGTGGATACAACCAACCGCATTGATATGGGTTTGGGTTCACAGATTATTGACCACTTATTAAGATTACCACTGCGCTATTTTGAACGCCGTCCCGTCGGTGAATTGTCAACCAGAATCAACGAGTTAGAAAATATTCGTCAGTTTCTCACCGGGACAGCCTTAACTGTCGGGTTAGATGCCTTATTTTCTGTAGTTTATATTGTTGTCATGCTGTTTTACAGTTGGCAACTAACCTTAGTTGGTTTAGGGACAATTCCCATATTTGTGGTGATTACCTTAATCGCTTCACCCACAATTAGTAAACAGTTACGCAACAAAGCCGAACGCAACTCGGAAACTCAGTCTTATTTAGTTGAGGTGATGTCTGGTATTCAAACAGTAAAAGCGCAAAATATCGAATTGCGATCGCGCTTTTCTTGGCAAGAGCGTTATGCTCGTTATGTAGGCGCAGGATTTAAAACTGTTGTTACTTCAACCTTGGCTAATTCTACGAGTAACTTTCTCAATAAACTCAGTAGTTTACTAGTGTTATGGGTGGGTGCTTATTTAGTTTTGCAAGGTGAACTGACATTAGGTGAATTAATTGCGTTTCGGATTATTTCTGGTTATGTCACCAGCCCGATTTTACGTTTAGCACAACTGTGGCAAAACTTCCAAGAAACTGCCTTATCTTTAGAACGGTTAAGTGATATTGTTGATACCCCAGAAGAAGGGGAAGCAGACAGAGGTAACATTCCCTTACCAGCCATTGAAGGTGCAGTGAAATTTGACAATGTTTCCTTCCGCTTTAACCCCAATGGCCCCTTACAACTAACTAATATCAACCTGGAATTTAGCACCGGACAATTTATAGGCATTGTCGGGCAGAGTGGCTCTGGTAAAAGTACAATGATGAAATTACTGCTGCGATTATATGATGTGGAATCCGGCAGAATTTTAATTGATGGTTATGATATTGCCAAAGTCGAACTTTACTCTTTAAGAAGACAAATAGGTGTCGTTCCCCAAGAAACATTATTGTTTGACGGAACAGTACAAGAAAATATTGCTTTAACTAACCCAGAAGCAACCACCGAAGAAATTATTGAAGCCGCCCGTGTGGCTTGCGCCCATGAATTTATTATGGGCTTACCCAACGGTTACAATACCCGTGTTGGTGAAAGAGGTGCGGGACTTTCGGGAGGACAAAGACAAAGAATTGCGATCGCCCGTTCTGTACTTCAACGACCAAAACTGCTAGTCTTAGATGAGGCCACCAGTGCCTTAGATTACCCCACAGAACGCCAAGTTTGTTTAAACTTAGCCAAAGCCTTTCAAGGTAGTACAGTATTTTTCATTACCCACCGCCTAAACACCGTCAGCCATGCAGATACTATCGTTGTCATGGACGCAAGCCGAGTCATAGAACAAGGAAGTCATCAAGAGTTAATGGCTGCTAAAGGTCATTATTCTTACCTATATCAACAACAAGAAGTTAATTTGTAATTAGTCAAGGGTTAATCACTCATTATTCCTCAAGGGTAAAACTACTATGACTCAAGTAAATGGTAATCGTCTCAATGGCAATAATGGTAACGGTAAACATCATTCAGAAACTCCTACCGAATCACCTGTATTAACATCTGTAAAGAAAGTTTCCCAACAGCCTTTAATAAATCAAAGATTTGATAACTTTGAACAATCGGTTGTTTTACGCCAGTCCCCAGTTTGGTCACGTACAATTATGTTGACCTTGATAGCATTAGCTGGGTTTGGTATTGCTTGGGCTTGTATTGCCAAAATTGAACAAGTTGTACCCGCGACTGGACAATTAAAACCCCAAGGAACAGTCAAAGAAGTGCAAGCACCAGTCAATGGTGTCGTCAAAGCAATTTATGTAAAGGATGGACAGAAAGTCAACCAAGGAGATTTATTACTCACCTTTGAAACCGTTGCAACTATAGCCGAATTAAATTCCTTAATTCAAGTGCGGAATAGTTTGATTCGAGAAAATCAAATTTATCGTCGCTTGATGAATTCTAGTTATACTGTGGGTTCAGAATTAGAGTTTTTACGCAGTAGATTACCAACAGATGCCGTATTTTTGTTGAAAAGTCGCGCCGCCTTAGTTGCTGAAAATGAATTGTTACGCAAAGAACTAAGAAGTTCCTCATCTACTCAAGGGCTGGGTGTGGATGAACAACAACGTCTACAAGTGTCTAAACTAGAATTAGCTACCCGCGCCAATGCAGCACAATTAGAAATTGAAAAAACCAAAAAACAACTAACCCAAAACCAAGTTAAAATCGCTGATACCCAATCAAGTTTAGCAATTCAACAGCAGATTTTCAATAAACTGAAAACCTTGGCTGAAGAAGGGGGAATTTCTCAGTTACAATATCTGAATCAACAACAACAAGTACAAACCCTAGAAGCCGAAGTCGCCCAACTACAAGAAGAAGATAAACGCCTCAAATATGAAATCGAAAGAGGACGACAAGAACTCACTAATACTGTAGCGGTTTCCGGTAAAAATGTTTTAGAAAAAATCTCAGAAAATAAACAGCGTATCGCAGATATTGATAGCCAATTTATCAAAATTGTCCTAGAGAATGAACAGCGTTTAGCAGATATTACTAGTAAACTTTCCCAAGCTCAACTCAATCTCAGATACCAAGAACTCCGCGCACCTGTGAGTGGGACAGTTTTTGATCTACAAGCAAAAAATCCGGGGTTTGTAGCTAATTCAACCCAAAAATTACTGCAAATCGTCCCCAACGATAAGTATATTGCTGACGTATTTATTACTAATCAAGATATTGGGTTTGTCCGGGAAGGAATGAAGGCGGATATCAGAATTGATTCTTTTCCTTTCAGCGAATTTGGTGATATTAAAGGAGAATTAGTTTCTGTGGGTTCTGATGCTTTACCACCGGATGAAACTCATAAATTCTACCGATTCCCTGCCAGAATATCCTTAGATAAGCAAGCACTCGAAATGAATGGGAAAGAACTACCCTTGCAGTCTGGGATGTCAATCACAGCTAATATTAAGGTAAGGGAAGAAAGAACAGTGATGAGTCTATTTACTGAATTGTTTACCAAGCAAGTGGATAGTTTAAAAGAAGTACGCTAATTTTGGCGCTTTGAGTTTTGTTGCAGCGATCGCATTTACACCAACCTATGACTTTACGGTAAAGTAAAGGCGATCGCATATTTATTTCTACCTACTTGTATGGTTTTTCATCAACGCATCGAACCAGCACCTGGACAAGAATCAGTATGGGATTATCCCCGTCCCCCGCGCTTAGAACCTGTCAACAAACACATACAGATAATTTTTAATGGCGTAACCATTGCAGACACCCACAACGCCAAACGTGTCTTAGAAACCAGCCATCCACCCTCTTACTACCTTCCCCCTGAAGATATCAAAATGGAATATTTGATATCAGTACCACAATCTAGTTTTTGCGAGTGGAAAGGACGCGCAGGCTATTACACCATTCGCGTTGGTGATAAAGAAGCCCAAAACGCCGCTTGGTATTATCCCAGCCCAACATCAGCATTTGCATCTATTAAAGACCATGTGGCTTTTTATGCTCATTTAATGGATGCTTGTTATGTAGATGGCGAAAAAGTCCAACCACAACCAGGAAACTTCTACGGTGGTTGGGTGACTAATAATATTGTCGGGCCATTTAAAGGCGGCCCCGGTACTTGGGGATGGTAAATTTCTGTGTGCTGAGTTGAAATAATCAAAACTCTGTCATAGCGTTTTTCATTCCAATAACGTACATCAATCTAGCCTCTAGCCTCTATCAACTTGTACTGCACTTAATCAGAAAACGCTATACCTGTCACCTATAACCTGTAACCTATAACCTACTCAAAACAACAACACCCTAACTACTACTCACTTAGTAATTTCCTCAAATACATCATTCATCTTAGGCTTTAACCGATATATATTCAACTATCAGTTATAACGCCTCAGTTTACCCAGAGGAGGAAATATTAGTGTTCGAGTTGGGTGTTGTCGTTTATGCGAGACAGATTCAAATTAAACAGCGTTTTTACCTCATAACTAACTTGAACATTGGCTGTTGATCTGCCAGGGAAGTTTCTCAACCTCAATTATTAATCTATCACAGCTAAATCTTGAGAATTAACTTTGATAATAAAGTTTACTGTTTGACTTTTAACACTTACATATTATGTTGCTAAATATTAAGACATCCTGAGTCAAAGTTAGGAGATATTAGGGTTTTAGAAAATAAATCTACCCTCTGCCAAAAGGTTTAAAGTAGGGATGGGTTTACAGATATGCTCACCAATTAACGATGATCTAAATAAACCCGCCCCTACTAAATTCGCTTCATTACACCCAAGCTACGCAAATTTTATCATTCTCAGCACTTTCAACTCAGCACTCTTTATGAAATAGATCCCCGACTTGTTTAACAAGTCGGGGATCTGGAATGAGTATGAGATTGACGACGTGAGTCAACTGCTGATGTTTCATGAGACTTTTCTCATGTTTCCTTAATTATGTTCTCATCAAGCCCTAATTAAATTTAGATTAAGTCAAAGTTAAACTTCAGGCTGCAATTTCAGTCAAGAGGCACACCTACAAATAAGTCTGTCTCAACCAGTGTCAGCAAAACCTAGAACATGAAACTACCTGTAAATCAACACAAGGGTATCCCGATAAATAATTTATTAGTGAGACTTAGTAAATTTTTTCGCATTTCCAACCGTTGGCAAATTAAGTCACTCGTAACACTATTTTTAACATCTCTATCTGGAGTAGTAGTCTTTTTACCGCAGGGTTTATCTATACCAGGAAGGTTGACTATATTTGTCTTTCTCCTAGCAGTCATTTTGTGGTCAACGACTTCAATTAATGCTGGTTATGTGGCTTTATTTTCTGTGCTATTGCTGCTATTAACCGGAAGCATTTCTCAAGAACAGTTTTTTGAGTCTTTGGGGTCTGATGTTGTTTGGTTAATGATAGGGGCGTTTATTTTAGGAGGTGCAGTTAAGCAAACAGGTTTAGCCACAAGACTGACTCAAATAGTGGCAGCAAAAGCACATAATGTTAGCAGTTTATTTTGGCTATTAACTACAGTTTTAATTCCCCTATCTTTTTTAATTCCCTCGACTTCGGGACGTGCTGCTGTTACCCATCCGATTTATCGTAGTGTCGCCAATGCTACAGACGATCAACGAACTCGTCAGGCGATCGCACTCTTAATGCCCACTGTAATTCTAGTCTCTACAATCGTTTCGCTCACAGGCGCAGGCTCCCATTTAGTCGCCCAAGATTTACTAAAAGAAATTTCTAATACCAGTATTTCTTTTAGTCAGTGGTTACTTTATGGCTTACCTTTTGGAGTTGTTGCTAGTTACGCCTCTTGTTGGGTAATTATGCGGTTGTTTTTAGACAAACAACGCCTGCAACAAAAATTAAATGTGGAATGTTTACAAACAAAACCTTTATCTCCACCAGAACGCCAAACATTATGGGTTGTTTTGTTAATGTTGGCACTGTGGCTAACAGAACAATGGCATGGTTTAGAAATAGCTACCGTCACCGTCATCGGTGCCATGATTCTCACCGCGCCGAACTTTGGAGTGATTAAATGGAAAGATGCTGTCAAAGCTGTTTCCTGGAATTTGATTATTTTTGTCGGTGCAACTTTAGTATTAGGCAAAGCATTAATCAGTTCTGGTGCTTCGGGATGGTTGATTAATAATATTTTTCAATTTAGTGACATCAACAGCGCCAAATCTCACTTCTTAATTTTGCTACTAATTGCCATTATTTCTCTCACTTCCCACATATATATGACTTCTCACACCGCTAGGGCAGCAGCTTTAGTACCACCGTTGCTTTACCTCGCTAACAGTTTAAATATCAATCCTGTTGCTGTCTTATTTCTCAGCACTTTGGGGATGGACTATTGCCTAACTTTTCCTGTCAGTTCTAAAGCATTAATGGTTTATCAAGATGCCGACGAAGGTTTTAAACCAACAGATTTACTCCGGTTAAGTTCAGTAATGATTGTGATTCACTTGGCTTTAATTCTGCTGTTTTATTACACCTGGTGGCGTTGGGTAGGATTATCTCTCTAAATTCTTCCCCATCTCTCTAAATTTAACGACAAAAAAAGCGGCTGGTTTGCCGCAGGAAATTAATAATGACACTAAACATTTTAATCGCTCCTTCTGGATTTAAAGAAAGTCTTGATGCAGAACAAGTCGCTGACTGTATTGCTACAGGTATCGCCAGAGTTATACCCGATGTAAATATTTGCAAAGCACCTTTAGTAGATGGCGGTGAAGGCTTTACCAAAACCTTAGTTGCAGCCACAGGCGGAACCTTGCATCACTTGGAAGTAACTGGCCCTGTAGGACAAAAAGTACAATCTCACTTTGGCTTTTTGGGTGGAACTATGAAAAAAACCGCAGTCTTAGAAATGGCGGCGGCGGCTGGGTTGCGGCTTGTACCTACCGATATGCGAAATCCCATGATAACCACGACTTATGGAGTAGGTGAGTTAATTAAGGCTGCTTTAGATGCTGGTGCTGAACGTATTTTAGTCGGCTGTGGCGACTCTGGCACAAACGATGGTGGTGCGGGAATGGCGCAAGCTTTGGGTGTGAAGTTGCTAGATAACAATGGTAATGAGTTAGGTTTGGGTTGTAGTGAATTAGTTAAACTCCAACGCATAGATTTATCTGCCAAGGACTGTCGTTTAAATCAAGTCGAGATTGATGTTGCTTGCAATTGGCATAATCTTTTGTGTGGAGAGAAAGGCGTGGCGAGAGTTTTCGGCCCTCAAAAAGGCGCATCTGCTGAAACGGTAGAACAAATGGCTTTTGCGTTAGAACACTATGCGGCGGTTATCAAAGCAGATTTAGGTTTAGATGTGCGAGAAATGGCTGGTAGTGGTGCTTCTGGTGGTTTGGGTACGGGCTTACACGCTTTAATTGGCGCGACATTACACCCACGCTACGATATTGTGATGCAGTATTTGGAATTAGATAATTTAATTCCTCAAGCTGATTTAGTAATTACAGCAGAAGGTTGCATTGATTTTCAAACGCCACGGGGTAAAATTCCGGCGGAAGTTGCTAAACGTGCCAAGCGTTATCAATTACCAGTGATTGCATTAGTTGGGACAATTGGCGAAGGCGCAGAAATTAATTTTCAACAAGGAATTGATTATTTCAATAGTATTTTGACTCATCCTTGTCAATTAAATGAGGCGATTTCTCAAACTGCAACTTTATTAACTAATGCGGCGGAACAAGTGGCGCGGTTGCTATTAGTTGGTAAGCAAATTCGCCGTTATCAGGACTTACGCCAGGGGAATAAAAAAAATCACAGAAGACGCAGAGTTGCAGACAGTCAGTTAGTGACTTCCAGCTATAAATCTATCAGTTAAGTATAGCAAAGTAAATATTTGTAGTTGGGAAGAGGCAGGAGGAAAAAGGGTTTTAGTTTGATTTTTTTCTTAACATAGTTATGTTTCCCCACCGACTTACTTAATTTGAATTGAAATATTTCCCCAAAATTTACTATTTATACGGTAATTTTGGGGAATTTTAAATGTGGATAAATCAGGAGTAATCATGCAGAAAATTTTGATTGTTGAAGATGAAATTCGGATTGCATCATTTATTGAAAAAGGCTTGCGGCAGAATGGTTTTAATACTGCGATCGCAAATAATGGCGAACAAGCTTTACAAATGTTAACTACAGCCAAATTTGATTTATTGTTATTAGATATTAATATCTCTGTCAAGGATGGTTTAACAGTTATGTCTGAATTACGCGAACATAATTTACTGATTCCCACCATCATAGTTAGCGCAAATCATGACATTTTAAAAAAAGTTTCTCAATCAGGAAATAAAGCTGTCCCTTACATCAGTAAACCATTTAAATTTACCGATTTATTGAACAGCGTTCGCGCTCATTTATCGCCAAATAATTAAAATTCTAAGCTGGTGCGAATAGTTCCGACTAAAAGACTATCGTGATTGGCATTATGTTCAGGGTTAGTAATTAAAAATATTCCTGGAGTAATCGAAATATTCTCTGTCACCTGAAATCGATAAAAACCTTCTATATGTAAGGAAGTATCATGATCAGCCAGCAAACTACTATTAATAACTTTTGGTGGCATTCCCACAACTAAACCTGCTAAATTACCCTCACTACCCAAATCAGGAAAAGCTAAACTAATGGCATAATTTAAAATCTCTGCATTATCATTTGTGACTGGTGACTCTGCTTGTGTATATCCCACCCAACCAGAAACAATAAACTTAGGATTGATTCGCCAGCTAGTTTCTAAACCAAAGGAGTTGGCTGTGGTTGAAACATTACCAAAAGGGCTACGCGCTGTTAAACTACCCGTGCTACCTGTCAAATTTACGTCACTTGCTCCACCGCCTGCATAGTAAGTATGAATATAGGTAAAAGCAATGCCTAAATTGTGAGTTGGTTGATAAGTAACATTTCCCAGTGCAGCAAAATTACCATTAAATAAACCGTTTTTTTCTGTTGGTAAAGCTGCATTATTAGTTAGATAAGCAAAGCCAAAATTAGTATTATTATTGATTTGATAATTTATTCCTAACCCTGTGCCATCTATACCTCTTACAATCGGGTTATATCTACCAAAACGGGAAACTGCACCACTATCACTACTTGCTAAAGGATTGATTGGTTTAGCAATATCATTTAACTCCATTTCAGTGATAGCAATTGTGGTTTTGATTCTATCTCCAATCGGGAAAGCATAATATACTTCATCTAGACCAATATTATTATTCGTATCTTCATCAAAACCTAAACGTGTCATTCCTGTTCCGGTAATATTTTCATCAAATTCAGGAATATTACCTGACTCTAAACGGATATTTAATTCATCTTTACCAGTAAAACTCGTGAGAAAATTTAACCGCACACGTTGAGCTAAGGTGAGATTTGTATTTAAATCAAGATTGTTATTAAGATGATCATCTTTATCGGCAACTGTTTCACCAAAAACGCCAGCCGCGCCTATAATAACTTCCGCTTCTAGTTTTGTAGTGGTAGCAAATTGATTTGCTGCTAAATTAGAAGTGTGACTTTCTAAAGTTTCTACACGATTGCGAATTATGGATAATTCAGCAGAAAATTTTGCTTGGAGTTTTTGAATTAAATCTAAGTCTACTTTAGTTATAGAACTATCTTTTGCTGTAGTTATGATTTCTTGAATTTTCGCTAGACAAGTATTTAAAGCTGCGGCAAACTCATAACGTGACATTGCACTATTGCCTAAATAACTGCCATTAGAATAACCAGCAATACAACCATATCTTTCTACCAAAGATTGTAAAGCCTGAAACGCCCAGTCTGTAGGTAGAATATCAGACAGTTGAGAAACTGAAGTTAATTGTGCTAGTTCTTTTTGAGGTGTATCTAGCTGAGTTTCTCCGGCAAAAGTTGGTGAAATAGTTGGAAATGTGGAGAATAATAAGCTTGATAAAAAAGTTATTTTTTTACACACATTAGACATGGGAAAAGCCAGAGTTAATGATCAATACTTTGTATTAACTCTATATTAATTGAATCTTAAATTAAGCTGATAAATCATGAGAATTTTCTCATGATTAAACTTAATCTTCATACATATCTACTTGTGTATTGCCATGAACATCAAAATATAATTCATATTCCATTTCACCATCAGTAATATCTACTTCATAAAAGTTACCTTTGGGTGTAATTTCAATTTCATATTTGGTAATTTTAAATGTTGGATATTCTTGGCGAATACGTTTTAAAATAACATCAGGAAATTCTTTCTCAGTCACATAGTATTCTGTTTCTAACCATTCACCTGTCTCAGAAAACTCAGCTTCGTATTTAACATTTTTTTTAATAAAAGTTGCTTCATATCCATAATAATTTCTTTGCCAGAGACGCGGTTTTTCAGAATATTTATTTGTGAATGCAGATTCTACACTTGCAGGAGTTTCTGGCAATTTGTCTTGATTTGATACAATATCACAACCAGCGATCGCTAAAACTAACACAGCATTAAAAATGCCGACTATAGTTTTTTGTAGAGGCATCATAAAACTTGAGTTCTACCAATTACATTGAGATGATTCTATTTTTACTTTATCAAGATAGCGTTGACTAGTTGACTGAAGGACAAATCCATCTGCATCCATCTGCGGTTAATTATTTTTGTCTGTACCTCACTAGGTTAAGAAAGGCTGTAATCTTTTAATTATTGCTCTCTTGGGACGGTTCCACAGGTAAAGTAATTGTAAATGTGGCTCCTGTTCCTAGTTGACTTTCGAGAGTCATTTCTCCAGCGTGAGCCTCTACAATAGCTTGAACTATAGATAATCCTAACCCGGCTCCTTCAGAACGACGGCGACTGTTTGCCGCACGCGCAAAACGTTCAAAAATTCTTTTTTGGTCTACTTTAGCAATACCCTCACCAGTATCGCTGACCCAAAAGCAAATTTTACCGTGACGAATAGCCGAACCCAGGGTGATGGTATCAGTAGTTTTTGTATGCTGTGTAGCATTCTGCACTAAATTCATTACAGCCTGAGTCAAACGCTGGCGATCTGCAACAATTTTACCTTTAGCAGTGGCTCTTAGTTGCCAGTTGCGATCGCCCAAAGCTTGAACCTTCACAAACAGTTCTTCAATTAAGGCGCAAACATCAACTGTTTCTAAACATAAAAAATCAGGACGTTCCGCCTTTGCCAGTAAACTTAAATCATTCACAAATCGGTTCATCCGTTCTAATTCATCCATGACTAAAGCTAGAGTTTCTTTTATTTCTTCTGGGTCATCACCCATCAACTCTAAATGACCACGAATAATCGTAATTGGTGTACGTAATTCATGCCCCGCGTCATTAATAAAATTACGTTGGCTAATAAAAGCAGCTTCCAACCTATCCATCATTTCATTAAAAGTAGCTGTTAATTCTGCAAGTTCACCCTCACCAACTATAGAAAGGCGTTGATTTAAATCAGACTCGCTAATATTCCGTGCAGTTTGAGTTAACAAGCGTAAGGGTGCGAGGATTCTTCCTGAAGCAAACCAAGCTAAAACTAAAGCTAATAATATAATTCCTACACTTACAGGAATAATCACACTGATAGCTTCTCCCACCTCGCCATGTTCCCCGGCTGTAGTGTGGGCAATAACAAATACTCCGATAACTTCTCCGTTAATTTTCACAGGTTGAGCCAAATAAATAATATTCCCAACACTGCTACCCGGAATTATTTTTTCCCCTTCCTCTGGTTGAGTTAAGTTTGACCAATAGCGAATTAGTTTTGAATCTCTACTCAGTTCTTTTGGTCTACCTCTAGGGCTAGATTTGTAAAATTTACCTTCTGTTAGCGCAATTAAAAAAGTATCGTCTTCAGGAATTTGATTTACCAAAAAAGCATCAAAAAAATCTTTTAATTCATCTAAAGATTTGGGAGCTTTAATTAAGCGGTTATCTGCTTCTCTTAAAAGATTAATTGTCTCATCTGCTTCCCTATTTTCGAGATAATCTAAGAATTGAGGTTTACCATTAACTAATTCTAAAAAAATCCCCATCTTTTCATTAATTTCCTTATGCACCCGCCTATCAACTTGGGCATATAAAAAATAACGAAATACTGGCACAAAAAAGATAAATATAAAACATAAAATGAGAAAATACCAAAAAAGTATTTGAGTACGTGTCGCCCAAAACAGACCCTTAAAATTTTTCAAAAAGTTAGTTTTGACTTCTTGTTGATGATTTTGAATTTTTCTCATTTTTAAATAACAATGCGACGGATAAATTATCTATAAAAACCTTATCTGTCGCATTTTTACTATTGATGATTTTCTTGAGTATACGATAAACAGATAAAAGTTTAATGAGAAATTTCTCATGTTCGCAGACGATAACCCATACCTCTGACAGTTTCGATGAGGTGGTTGCCGAGTTTTTTTCGCAAATATCCTACATAAACATCGACAATATTAGAACCTGGATCATAGTCATAACCCCACACCCTATCTAACAATTGTTCACGGCTTAAAACTTGTCCGGGGTGGCGAAAGAAAGTTTCTGCCAGGGTAAACTCCCGTGCTGGTAATTCTACAGTTTTGTTACCCACTTTTACTTTACGCGATCGCAAATCTAAAACTACATTTCCCACCTTCAGCACCATCTCATCAGTACCTTGGTTACTAACACTGTTGCGTAATCGCGCTTTTACCCGTACTAATAATTCTTCAAAGCGAAAAGGCTTAGTAATATAGTCATCAGCACCAGCTTCAAAACCTGCAACTTTATCTTGAATATCATCACGCGCAGTCAAAATAATTACAGGAAAATTCTCACCTTGTCCGCGTATTTCTTCTAAAACACCCAAGCCGTCCTTACCCGGTAGTCCTAAATCCAAAATCATCAAGTCAAAAGCACTACCTAAAGCCATTTCCGTAGCTGAACGTGCATCAACCGCCACAGACGTTGTAAAACCGTGAGAACGCAATCCTTTCTCAATAAAAGCGGCAATTCTGGGTTCATCCTCCGCAATAAGAATTCTATTCATCTGATGCACCTACTTTTCTGAGTTTTAAAGGTAAGACATCGGTAAATGTACCACCTGTTCCCAAGAGGATTTTTTAGTTAACATTGCTGAATTTTCATTTATGCTACTTACTAGCCTTCGGTGTAAAGATTAAATAAGTTCCTCCCAAACCTTCTACAATAGTGCGTGTATTTGCTTCCAACATTTTTTGATAACTATTAGCATCACTATTGGCATCTCCAAGACCATCAGTATAAAGTTCCCTTTCCGAAACTCTGACTTCTGCTGTTTGGGCTATCGATTGAATTAACTGTTTATTAATATTTTTCTCAGCAAAAATAGTTGGTATTTTAGCTTGTTGAATATTTTTAACTAAACTATTTAACTGCCTATCTGTTGGTTGATTTTCGGGATTAATACCAGCCAATACCCCCACTAAAGTCATCCCATAGGCTTTAGCATAATAAGCCAGTGCATTATGACTGATAACTAATTCACGTTTATCACTAGGAATACTAGCAATTCTGGTTTTTATCCAACTATCTAATTGAGTTAATTCACTTTTAATTTGTTTAGTATTTTGATTATAAATTGCTGCATTATTAGGCTCTAGCTTTTTCAGGTTATTGTTAATAACCTCAACCATTTTGATGCCATTTTTCGGATTGTGCCAAATATGGGGGTCGATAACTCTTTTGCCATCTTCAATAAATCTTTGTGGTTTTGGCACTGCTAACTGACTCACGGCTATTTTTGGTGCAGTATTACTACTTGATTTTATAGTTTTGATCAAGCCTGGTTCAAAATTATAGCCATTGTAGAAAATCAGATTAGCTTGGTCGATAGTTTCCTTATCTGCGGCTTTTGGTTGATAGTTATGGGGGTCTGTACCTGGGGGAATTAAACAAGCAAGGTTGACTGTATTTTCAGCAACTTGTTTGATTAAGTCACACAATATACTGGTTGTAGCAACAACTTTGGGTAGATTTTCATCTGCTGTTGTCGTTTGTGTAAAGGAAGTTTGAGTCGCTTGTCTTGTACAACCAACCAAGCCAATCAAAAAACTAACGCAAGCAGCCCGTAACAAAGTATTAAATAGCAATTTATTGAGCATAATCAAGGGCTAGTAGCTTTCCTGAATAAATTTAACAATAATCATTATTATTAAATAACAGTGAAATATTAAATATTCAGGAATAAGCCATAAAATAAGTAAACTTTTATCAATAAATACTCTGTCTCCCTTGTTGTTAAGTAAAAAACAAAATGCCAGAAAAAATTATGAGACCATTTCAGACTTCAGACTTCGTTTGACCAGATAATTAATTCGCCTTGTTCACCACCTGCGGCGAGAAACTTGCCTTGAGAATGCCAAGCTAAGGTAGAGAACCCGGCGGTAGCACCTGTGAGAATTTGAGATACTTGTGCTGCTTCTGACCACAAACACAATAAACCATCAGCGCCGGCGGAGGCTAATAAGAAGCTGTGGGGTGCAAATGCGATCGCATTAATCACATCCACATGATTAGTCAACACCCGCGCTTCCCAACCTAGAGATTCATCCTCTAACTTTTCCCAGACGACAATACCCTCAACACTGGAAGAAGCCAGAATAGGCGCACCCAGTTCGGTAGTAGCTTCCGACCATGACAACTGCCGAATCTTACCAGGAAAGCCACGCATAATCCACGGGTCGGGGTTGCCCCATTCCAATACCGTGACGCTGCGATCCATATTACCGGAAGCCAGATATTTGCTATCAGGCGACCAACCCATAGCTACACTGACAGTTGGCATAGCCAGAAAATAGGGTTCTTCATCCCAGTTTTGACTTTCCCAAATTTTGACTCCTTGATAGCCGCTAATTGCTAAATACTGGCCATCACTACGCCAATCTATCCCTAAAACGGAGGAGTTATCAAAATTCAAGGTGACGACTATCTCACCCAAATCGGCATCCCAGACTTGCACGTAACGCCCCAAACTAAAAGCCAGTAAGTTACTAGTATGATTCCAAGCCAACTTATCTACCCAGGCTGGTGCATTTTCTAAGGTGGCGATGAGTTCCTGTTCCCGCCAAATTTTGACTTGTCCATCCTGTCCACCAACGGCTAAAAATTTGCCATCAGCCGAAAAAGCCACACAGTCTACAGATTTACCACTACCACTTTGCAACTCTATGGCATTGCCATCATTCCATAGCACCACCTCGCCAGCCGCAGATGTCGCCGCGAGAATTTCACCTCCAGGAGACCAAGCTAATGCTGTGACATAATCTGACAGCATCCCGGAATCATAAGTAGCAAATTCTGAGGATTGGTTAGTTATCAAGTTCATTTTTATCTGCGTTTATCCGTGTACCCTTCGGGAAGCCGCGCAAAGCGCGTCTACATCTGCGGTTAATTTTATCTAAATCTTATGCAGAAAATTAGCTGTCTCAATATCAACCACAGGGTAGGACACAAAGAATTCAAAGAAAAAATGGGGTAATTCTTTTTCAGAACTACCCCAAATCCAAATTTTAGATGATTACCGCAGTTGATTAAGCAAAGGCGGCAGTTTTCACATCATTATTTGCCAAAATTTCTTGCAATTCTTCAGCATCTACTGTTTCTTTATCAACTAGCATTTGGGCTAACTGATCAAGAATGTGACGGTTGTTGACTAATACTTCTTTGGCGCGGATGTAGGCTGTATCTACGAGTTTCCGCACTTCTTCGTCAATGGCAGCAGCAGTTTCTTCGGAAAAGTCGCGCTCTGACATAATATCGCGTCCGAGGAACATATTACCTTGTTGACGACCCAACGCAACAGGCCCCAAGCGATCGCTCATGCCAAAGCGAGTGATCATTTGACGGGCTACTCTTGCTACCTGTTGTAGGTCGTTAGAAGCACCTGTGGTAACTTCTTCTTCACCAAAGATAATTTCTTCGGCTAAACGACCACCTAATGCCACAGCCATCTGATTTTCCAGATAGGAGCGACTGTATAAACCTGTGTCCATCCGGTCTTCGCTGGGGGTGAACCAAGTTAAACCACCGGCACGACCGCGAGGAATAATACTAATCTTTTGTACTGGGTCATAGTCGGGCATCAACGCACCCACTAAGGCGTGACCAGCTTCGTGATAAGCTACCAAGGTCTTGCGTTTTTCGCTCATTACCCGGTCTTTCTTCTCTGGGCCAGCTAACACGCGATCGATGGCATCATTGATTTCATCCATCGAAATTTCGGTTAAGTTGCGGCGGGCTGCCAAAATTGCGGCTTCGTTGAGCAAGTTAGATAAATCTGCACCTGTGAAACCAGGGGTACGACGGGCAATTTTATCCAAGTCCACATCTTTGGCTAAGGTTTTGCCACGGGCGTGAACTTTCAGGATTTCGCTGCGTCCGGCGTAGTCGGGACGGTCAACAACAACTTGACGGTCAAAGCGACCAGGACGTAATAAAGCTGCGTCTAAAACGTCGGGACGGTTGGTAGCAGCAATAATAATAATCCCGGTGTTACCTTCAAAACCATCCATTTCGGTGAGTAACTGGTTGAGGGTTTGTTCCCGTTCATCGTTACCACCGCCTAAACCAGCACCCCGTTGACGACCAACTGCGTCAATTTCATCGATGAAGACGATACAAGGAGCGTTAGATTTAGCTTGCTCAAATAAATCACGGACGCGGGAAGCACCCACACCCACGAACATTTCTACAAATTCAGAACCAGAGATAGAGAAGAAAGGTACACCAGCTTCCCCAGCTACAGCACGAGCCAATAAGGTTTTACCTGTACCTGGAGGCCCTACTAATAATACTCCTTTAGGAATTTTGGCACCGACAGCAGTAAAGCGATCGGCGTTTTTCAGAAAGTCTACAACTTCATTTAATTCAAGTTTGGCTTGGTCAATCCCCGCAACATCACCAAATGTGACTTGAGTTTGGGGTTCCATTTGTACTCTGGCTTTGGATTTACCAAAGTTCATGGCTTGGCTACCGGGGCCACTTTGAGCGCGGCGGAGTAAGAAAAATAAACCAACTAACAGCAGTACAGGGAAAAATAAACTGCTCAGTGCTTTAAACCAAAAGCCTTCATCGGTTTGAGGCCTAACTGAAATATCAACGCCTTTGGAGGTGAGATAATTAACAAGGTCAGGGTCGTTGACTAAGTTGACAACCCTTTGAGTACCGTCTTTGTATGTTGCCCAGGCAATAGACCTATCTGCACTTAAACTAACTTTAGGTACATTTTTATTCTTCTCATCTTTAAGGGGTTTGCCTTCTTCAACTTTTTGAATCAAGTCACTGTATCGCCATGTTTCTCGGCTTTGTGGTTGTTTGTCAAAGAATGCTGTTCCCAGCGCAATGACAACAAGAAACAGTAGTGCGTACAGTCCCGCATTTCTCCATCTTTTATTCACTGAGGTCTATCTCCTGTATATTCTGTGCTTTCGCGGAGTGTCTCTGTATGAGAGGGCATTATTAAGAATTATGTTAACTTATTTTAAGGTATCTTAAAATGGCACGGCTGTCATGCTAAAAAGCCTCCTAATTTGTAGAAAATTTGCATGGTTGGGATTATATTGTAGCGACCCTGAAGCTTGCTCAACGGTATGAATCGGGATAATTTCTACCACACTATTAGTGTAGGCGATCGCTTCAAATTCGGTGACTAACTGGGGTGTCCAAGGTTCTTCTCGTACTTGTAGCTGTTGATTTTCCAGCCATTGGATAATTTGCGATCGCCCAATTCCGGGTAAAATCCCTACATATTCGGGCGGTGTCCACCAACAATTATCTCGCCATCCCCAAAGATTGCCAGTGGTGGTTTCTAACCAATTACCCACCCCATCAACTAAAATCGCTTCTTGGGCGGCTAAAACTTGCACACTATTTTTCGCTAACCAAGCACCCAAATAATTACCTGTTTTATGAGAAGGCAAGTTGCGGGAAAATTGAGGTTGTGCAATGGCGCATTTCACCCCATGCTGTTGTTTTTCTAATAAATCTGCTGGTAAATTTCTGCCAATTATCCATTCCCTACCATCAGGAAACAAGGTAATTCTGAGAACGGGGAAATGTTGGATGAGAAATTGTGCGCCTTGATATATGCGCTGCCAGTCTGGTTGTTGCCAAGCAAAAAATTGTAAACTCAACTTCAGGCGATCGCAGTGTGCCTGCCAGTTGGTTAAACTACTATCGAGAGAATTTTCATAAACCCGCAGTGTAGTAAATACCGTTGCGCCATAAAGTAACCCCGGATCGTTAATATCTAATTCCAGGGTTTGAGATTCGATTAATTTGCCGTTATACCAATAAATAGGTTTACCCACTCTAGTCAACCCAAAAAATTCTCTTTCTATCTCTTCTCTTTGCGTTCTTTGCGCTCTTTGTGGTTCGTTTTAATTTCTGGCGCATCGACGTGATAGCGTCTTCCCGCAGGGTAGGACACAAAGAAAAGATTATTTTAGTGAGATTTTGTGTAAATTTTCATCAAGATAGATCATCTCCAGTTTCTGGTGAATTGAGCCAATGACCAAATTCTTCCAGAAAGGAATCGTTTAATATTGCTTGGCGAATCTTCTGGGTGAACCGAATTAGTTCGGTGATATTGTGAATGCTGAGTAAAGTGTAGGCTAAAATTTCTTGCGATCGCACCAAATGAGAAATATACGCCCGACTAAAATTTTGACAAGCATAACAAGGGCAAGTTTCATCTAATGGTGCAAAATCTTCACGGAACTTAGCATTTTTTAAATTCCAGCGTTCGCCTTGCACTATTGCTGTACCATGTCTCGCCCAACGAGTCGGAATGACGCAATCAAATAAGTCTATACCAGAAGCGATCGCGATCGCCATTTCGCGGTAAGTCCCCACACCCATCAAATAACGGGGCTTTTCTGGTGGTAATAATGGTGCAGTGGCTTGGACAATTTGAGCCATTAATTCTGCGGGTTCGCCCACACTCACACCACCAATAGCATATCCAGGCAAATCTAACTTAGCCAACTCCACAGCCGCTTGGGAACGCAAATCTAAATACACGCCCCCTTGCACAATTCCAAATAATGCCTGATCTTGACGTTTATGGGCAGCTATACAACGTTCTAGCCAACGGTAAGTCCTTTGAGTAGCAGTTTCTACTTCTTGGCGAGTGGCGGGGTAAGGCGGACATTCATCAAAGGCCATAATCACATCCGCCCCTAAAGTATTCTGAATCTCTATGGAACGTTCTGGAGTTAAATTGATAATCTGCCCATCGTGAGGCGAGCGAAAAGTTACACCCTCTTCCGTAATTTTCCGCATCTCACTCAAGCTGAATACTTGAAACCCACCAGAATCGGTGAGCATCGGCCCATCCCAGCCCATAAACTTATGCAAGCCACCACCACCAGCGACAATTGCTTCCCCTGGTTGCAAATGCAAGTGATAAGTATTAGATAAGACCATCTGTGCGCCAGTGTCTTTCAACTGGGCAGGTGTGACTGTTTTGACATTGGCTAATGTCCCCACAGGCATAAATCTGGGGGTTTCTACAGCACCGTGCGGCGTGAAGAATATCCCGGCTCTGGCCTTTGTTTGGCTACAACGAGCTAAGGATTGAAAAGAAAAATTATCGCTCAAAGTAAAAATTAGATAACTATACTAAGTGATTGTCATTTGTCCTTGGTTATAGCAATTATTAATCGTCTTGGTTTATCTGAACGCAAAACTTTGTGCCTCGACTAATGACAGATGACAATTCTAAAACGAATCAGTGCAGTCATCATCCATTTCTGCATCCCATTTAGCAGAGAGTACTTGTTCCATCATGGCTTCGATGGCGCTGACATTAAAGGTTTTCTCTCGACGCTCTTGGATGGGGGTAGTGAGGGGTATTAAGCGCAGACACATTCCTTCTTGCATCAAATCAAAACAAGTTTCTTGTTGGGATAACTGCTTTAATTCAATATAATCAAAACTATACACGTTCAAATAAAGCGCACTGTTAGCTACTAAAGTCGAACGTTGCGGATTTGCGAATACTTCTATGACATCTCCTTCACCCTCGCTGACTACCTGCTCTCCGTGGGTGTACATATAGTGAACTCGACCTAAATCAGAAAGTAATCGCCGCATGTCGAGTTTATTCACAATCACGCCCGTGTTAACAATGCACGGAGCCGGTATCCTGGTATCGGGTAGATGATGACTCATAGGAAATTTAAAGAGAGGAAAAAGATGAGAACGCAGCTAAAAAAACTTAAATTAATAGCTTAATTAGTTCCCTACATTTAAAAAATATCAATTTTGTGGGGCGATCGCTTCAATACTCTCGATCTAATTTGTTAGCTAATGAATACACAAAATGCTGTACTAGCTTTACGTTGTTAAATTTATTTTTTTATGTTATTATTGCAAGCTAAAAAATTTAGCTTAACGAGTCCAGCATAACAAAATTTTTCAGCCGAGTCTGTAAACTAATAGCTATCTTATCCAAAGCTTTAAACTTATCTACTAGTGGTTGTACCACAGTAATCAATATTATCCCTGAAGCATTTCTGCTATAAAAGTAACTAAAATGACAAACTTTTTTCAGTGGTGGAAAACATCGCTGTCTAACTTCATAGCTAGTGTAATATTTTACAGTACTGTGCCTTTTCCTAATATTAATGGCTTAGATTTTCAGGCAGTATCTCAATTTGCGCCACTAGTTGGATTAATAATTGGCGGATTTTTAGGGCTATTTGACACTGGTATGAATTATTTTGGCGTGCCAGTATTAACCCGCACAGCTTTAGTTATTTGTGCTTGGATTGCTTTGACTGGAGGATTACACTTAGATGGTGCAATGGATACATCGGATGGGTTAGCAGTAGGCAATCCCGAAAGGCGGTTGGAAGTGATGACAGATAGTGCCACCGGTGCGTTTGGGGCAATGGCAGCGATCGCCATAGTATTATTAAAAACCGTAGCCTTAACAGAAATTGAAACTCACCGTTGGTTAATCTTAATGGCGGCTTGCGGTTGGGGAAGGTGGGGACAACAACTAGCAATCTGGCGATATCCTTACCTTAAACCCACAGGTAAAGGTGCATTTCACAAAGCAGCTATTCGTTCCTACAAAGATGTCATTCCGGGACTGCTGTTACTGTTGAGTGTGAGTGGTTTACTGTGGTTGATAGATAGCCAAAACCTATTTCTCCCACTCACAATGATACTAGCTGGCAGTGCGATCGCCTTTCTCACAGGTCTATGGTTTAATCACAAATTAGGCGGACACACAGGCGATACCTACGGCGCAGTCGTCGAATGGACAGAAGCCTTATTTCTCTGTGTGTTAACTGGATTTGAGTGAAACAAAAAAGCAATCTAACAGGACTTACGCAACTGGCAGATAGCGATCGCGAATTGATATAGGAATAAGGTTTGATTCCTGAATCTAGTTGTGTAGGTAGGGAGTTGGGAGTAGGGAGTAGGGAGTAGGAAAGAAGCCTGATCTGGGTGTACTGATTTTTTTTCAGAAATCAAATATGAGTCCTATAGCATATATGTATTATTGAGTAAGTCCTAGTGTCAACCAAAATAAAAAACCTAGACTAAAAGTCTAGGTTTTTCAGTGTTAAATAAAAAATGATTCTGACAGTAATAATCGACATGAAAGCGGTCTAACAGATGCACACCTTTGTAACTAATGCAATGTGCTTTTTGATGATTAATTGATATTAGTAAATTGAATCAGGTGAGAAGACTCACCTATTTCTACCAATTAGTTAGACGCTTTGAGCCAATTTTTTCTGCGTTGGGACATTAAACCAATTCCTGCTACTAAACCAAGACCAATTGCAGCAGAAGGCTCAGGTACAGCTTTGGGGTCATAGTCGTATGTGACAGCCAAATTTGCTGCGGCATAAGTGTTGATTTGAGAGTCAAAGTTGCCTGAGCCTGTGACATTAGAATTTGCGAATGCCTTGAAAGTAAAGTCTGCTGTTCCTTTACCGAGGAAATATTGGAAAAATTCGTCGCCAGCATTGACTGTTAGTGTTTTTGCTAGAGTAGCACTCAGACCATTAACTGTCCTGCCGGAAGCACCACTGAAATCTGTTCTTCCATCATATCTAGCTACTTGGTAAGCATAAGACTGGGTTGGAGTGAGGTTGAGTCGCTCTACACCTGCTGGGAGTTCCAAGCTCAACTCACCTGCAAGATTTACTAAAACAGTAGCAGCTCTGCTGCTTCTATTTTCAAAGCGGGCATCTCCCTTCAAGTCACCAATAAAATCGATAGTTACACTTTTGAGAGTGCCTAGTTTTGAGTCGAACTTGTTAACACTGATGATATCTTCAATATCTGTCACGTAGAAACCATCAGCTGACACTGGTGTACCATCTGTAGGCTTGTATTGGTATTGAGTAGTGTAAGAAAGAGAAGCTGCGTTTGCTGCGCCTGCGGTGGCTACGATACCGGCCAAGGTGGTCGCTGCGGCTAGAGTTTGGAATAGTTTTGTTGTCATGGAAATTTATCTTCTCAAACTGGATAAACGCAAGATTGCTACATTATTTCTAACTCGTAGTTTTTGGTTCTCGGCTTGCTAAATTTACCGAAATTTCTGTGAAGCTTTGATTAGGAAAAAACCCGGATAAATCTAGCTTTGAGAAATATATATAAAGTTGTATTAAGGTTGGCAAATTAGATAGAGTATTGCTAGAGCCTTGTTTGACTATCAAAAAGTGTCAGAAGTTTTGCCAAATCACAACTCTTTCAAAGCAGTAAATTCTCATAAATGAAGTATTTTTTTATACTTATCTTGTTGATGAAAATGGATAAACAGCTAGTATGATGAGCATAAAAACTAGTTTGCATCTTAAAAATTTAAAATTTCTATAGGTGTAATTAGGCACTATCTATGATTTGTAAATCCGCTTTATTGCGTATGTAAATGTGAAAAAGCGAGTACAGTAATGACTCAGCAATTTCAATTGAGAGGTCGATTAACAAGCGCCACAATTGTAGATAAAGGGACTTCAGAAAAATACTGTTGCTGAAACTGTTCTTCGCTGACTGCGGACAGAAATTGAGTAACGGCTGTATCTACTAGGTGCGGTGAAATTGTTTGAGGATTTTGGCTGATTTGTAAATAACGGTCTTGTCTGGTAGCTATAAATCCGCAATGTTTCAAAGCTTTGATGCCTAGTAGTAAGCTGCGATCGCCTATGCCTAATTTTCCTAGTAGTTGCGTGCGGGTAACTAGCTGCTGTGTACGACTCAGATATTTAGCTATGCCAACTAGAGTCTGCCAAATTTCTTGCGGTGATTGTAGGTGAGGTTTAGACCAAGCTAGGACTAGTTGTTGATGATTGTAAAGTGAGCGTTGCCACCAAATGCGTATTTGATCCCAGCTAGTGGGGCATTGTTCTAAGATAAGTGGGGAGTTGGGAGTTGGGAGTGGGGAGTTGGGAGTGGGTCGGTTGCGCCAGTCGAGGATTTGTGTTGAATATTGTTGACTGAGTTCTGAGTCATTGCTGGGACGGACGGCAATTAATCTGATTTCATAGCGTTTTTTGAAACTGTTGTAATCTAATTCGACGATGCAATCAGCTTTGCCTACAGGTAATTCATCTTTGTAATGTCCCCACCACACACCAGGAAAAGGATTTTTAGTAGAGTCATCCCGAATATTAAAATCGGTTTTAATGTACTGTACTTTTTTTCCTTGCCAGTCTTGCTGATTACGATGCCAAGCGTTTTCAAACCAGCAGTTTTGAATGAGGAGTTTTGGGGCTGGGTTTCCCATTCCGCAAGGTTCTAGTAGTTTCAGTTCTAAGAATAATTCTTTGCCCAAGTCTGCTACCGTGACTTTTAAATCTACCTGAACTGTAGGCATTAATTCTGTACTACCCAAAGATTGCCGCAACTGCTGATTAATTGCTTGGGTAAATAAAGGAATATTCTCGACTGGTAAACTCAAACCCGCAGCGTAGGGATGTCCACCAAAGCGATGTAATAAATGTGCTTGGTCTTTGACGAGTTGATATAAATCGACAGAATTGATGGAACGGGCTGAACCACGGGCCAGTACAAGTGCTGAGTGCTGAGTGCTGAGTGCTGAGTTTTGAGTCCCCGAACTTTGCTCAACGGGGGGAACCTCCGCACGCAACTTCTCGCTGAGTGCTGAGTGCTGAGTGCTGAGTGCTGAGTTAGAAGATAAAGGAGCTAATTCTTCCCCTGCTCCCCTGCTCCCCTGCTCCCCTGCTAATTCAGTGCTTAACAAAATTGTGGGACGGCCTGTTTCTTGGGCTACTTGTCCGGCGACTAAGCCTAATACACCGGCTGGCCATTGGGGATCTTCGAGGACGATGACGCTGGTTGTTGATAAATCTAATTGGGTGAGTTTTTGGGCTACTTGGGTTTGGACATCTTTTTGTAATGACTTACGGCGAGTGTTGGCAAGTTCTGTCTCTTCAGCCAATTGATTGCAGTGTTTGGCATCGCGGCTAGTCAGTAATTCTACGCAAAAACTGGCATCGCCTTGAATGCGGCTAACTGCGTTGATGCGCGGCCCCAAACCAAAGGAAATATCTGTGGGGCGATCGCCACTTTTTTGGCACAATTCTAATAATCGTCCGACTCCTGGTCTGCGTCGCGCTGTGGGTGGTTGTTTAAAGTCTGCTTGTAAACGTTGGATTCCCAATTGTGCTAAGTACCGACAATCTCCTTTGAGTTGTACCAAGTCAGCGATTAACCCAACTGCAACTAAATCTAATAAGTTTTCTATTGCATCTTGCGGAATATTAGGCAGAGTTTGATAAAGTGCTTCTACTAACTTGTAAGCAACTGCTACCCCAGAAAGATGAAATAATGGATGAACACTTGGTAAATAACGGGGGTTAATAATTGCTGTAACTGGTGGACGTTGGGCGGGTAAGGTGTGATGGTCGGTAACAATGACATCTATACCTAACTGTTTAGCATAGATAATTTCATCAATATTTGTGCTACCAGTATCACAAGTAACTATTAATTTAAAATTTTGTTTCGCTAAATTCTCAATTCCTGAATTGTTCAGTCCGTGAGATTCTCTGAGGCGATTGGGAATGTAATAAGTTAACTGTGTATGTTGCTGAAAGAACTGCCCCAAGCCATCCCATAACACCGCAGTAGAAGTGATACCATCAGCATCAAAATCTCCCCAAATCGCCACTTTTTCACCAAGCTTACGTGCTTGTTGTAATCTGGTTACTGCTAGGTGCATTTCTTCCCCAAATTCAAAGGGATTAGCAGGTTGATAATTTTGATAGTTAACAAAAGTGGCTAGTTGTTGAGAATCTTGAATACCTCTTTGCCACAATAATTGTGCTGCATATAATCCACTAGATGTAGGTGTGTGCTGCTTTACTGCTGCAATAAACCAATCTGGAGGTTGTTCAGTAGGTGCTAAAATCCACTGCATTTTGTCAAGAGCCAATAGTTATTTGTTACTTTAAATTTTCTATTCTCTACTCCCTACTTTTGGTCTTCAATAATTGGGGATTCGTTTACTAAAGGATTGAGGACTAATTCATTCGCAACGCCATCAGATTTTCGGGGGCGAATTGTGGGACGCGATCGCCTGTAACCCGCTCTTTCGGCTTTTTGATGTTCGTAATCAATTAGCCTACCATAATGTGGGTGTTTACTTAAATTCATCGACAAGAAAATATGTTGACGAATATTACCAAAACCTTTGCGATTAAAAAATTTAACTGCGGCTACATTGGTGGGGTCAGTATCTACTAACATGAATCTTGCACCATCTTCAATCATGCGGGCAACGACTTTATCAACTAGTTTATCTGCTACTCCCTGACGCTGATATTTGGGGTTAACTCCCAGCCACAAAATATAACCATAAGTCCAAGATGCTTTAGTTATAATTGTTCCTAAAATAAATCCCGCTAGTTCTCCGCTAGTTTCAGCGACTAAGCAATATTCTGGGTCTGTATTATAAAGTCCAATTACTTCCCATTCATCCCAAGTGCGGTAGAGGTATGGATACAAATCGCTGGTGAATAATTCTTCACCCAAATGATATACAGGGGCGATATCATCAATTCCTAATTCGCGGACATAAATTGCGTCGCTTTCATCAAATGTAGTCATAAGTTAGATAATAAGAATTATAAGTTTCGCGCAAAGGCGCAAAAAAACAACGTAAATTTACAGTGTGACTTCTTGAATGTTATCAATATTTACTAATGGATATATTACTGTATCTTCACCTGATTGTATACGTTGACAACGAACGGCAAACTGGCAGTAATTACAGATTTTACTAGTCTCAATGACTTGTGGGAATGGCTGACCTTTTTGATAAAGTTTTAGCCAAGTAGTTAGATTATTTAATAGCTGATTGAGTTCTTTTGCTGTTTGCTGATGTTGCTTATTATCGTAGGTGTATTTTATATTTTGTGGTCTACCTTCAGACTGAACAAACCAGTAAGTCATTGAGATATTTTCTGGCAAGTATTCGCTGGTTTCGGCTAAGACGTACATATAAAGGCGTGTTTGCCAGTTTTGGGCTAATTTGCGTTTATCTGGTGGTTTGGGATAGGTTTTCCAATCTAAAATTTGCGCTTGCTGGTTATCGGCAATTAATAAATCGTAGATAACAGTTAGTAAATAATCTTGAACTTGTAAGGTACGATAGTGTTCGCTTTCGCGGAAAATTTGATTATTTGTTGTAGGCGTTACAATATCTGGCGCAGCATTAGCAAATGCAGACATCCACTTTTGTAGTTGGGCATCGGCTTGTAATAAACTATCAATTGGTAAACCGATTTCTCTCTGCTGCATGAGTAAGTGAAACCGACTACCTAAAGTTTGTCTTTCCTCGTGTTCTGGATCTGCGGGAGAATTGAGTTGCTCTAAATAGGTATGCTGAAACTGACGGGGACAACGTTCTAATAAGTTGAGTTGTCCTTGGGATAGTCTTAATAAATTAGGAGAAGTTGATAGCATTGTTCTATTATAGATTTAGCTGCGATCGCCTTGCTGAACCCTATTTTATTTGTAATAATTTTTATCTGGGTTTTCCCTTAACAAATATCCAAAAATTTAACTCAAGGCTTCACTTAATAATTCGCGGTGCATTAAGGCTCTATCGACTAAAGATTGAATTTTTTCTGGTAAAAGTGGTTCACCGTTGGCGTAATATTCCAGCCAAGTTTTACTAATTATATTTGCCTCATCTGGTAAATCTTCTAAATCCCAGCCAGGTATGGCTAAATCTTCCATCAAACGATTGACTTTGGGATCGTAACTCAGTGCAAAACAGCGACAACCTTCAGCCGCAGCCATAATTAAACTGTGTAACCGCATTCCAATTGTCATTTCCACACCACGATATACACCTTTTAAAAGCTGTGGATCTTCTAGACACAATATTTGGCTAACATCAGCAAGCTGGGGTTGAATGGCTTGGGCTATGCCTAAATCTTCACTTTTTTGAAATGGCAGCAATAAAATGAATGCTTGGGTGGCTTTTTGAAAATCTACTAATGCTTTGGTGAGGTTAGCTAGGCGGGTTGGAGTGAGTTGAGGGTGCGATCGCAATGTTACAGCAACTCTCGGCGTAGGTAAATCTTGAAGTTCGTGGACTGGTTTTCCTTGTAGCGCCCAAACAGGATCAGGTGCGATGATGTGGGGAATTTGCCAATCTGATAATAAAGCCGCGCTGGCGCGATCGCGGACACTAACTTTGGTACAACCAGCAAAATTGCGTCTGGCTAACCAGCGCGTTTGCGGACGCAATAAAGGGCCAATACCTTGCGCCCAAGCAATGGTTTTCAAATTCATTGTTTGCGCCAATGTCATCAATCCCCCATAATACAGAGGGCTAATGGTGCTGGTGACATCTTGAATTAAACTACCACCGCCCCAAATCAAAGCATCGCAGGAACGTAAAGCTTGCAGCACAGGTACTATAGCCATCCGGTTGTAAGTTTCTACATTGTAGCGATCGCGCGTTTCTTCGGGATTACCAGAAAGCACCACAGGCGTAACATGAGATGGCAACATTTGTAAAAGCGTCGCCAGTAAAGCTTCATCACCACCGTTACCTTTGCCATAATAACCAGACAATAACGCCCGCATAGTTCCCATCTTCAGAATTTGGATTTTAGATTATCAACTTTTTCTCAACAGTTCCTAGTATGTCAGCCATCTTGTCAATCAAAGAGGAATTTCCTTGTGGGAAGATTGAAGAACAGAAGAAAGAATCAGAGGAAGATTAACTTTTGACTGTTGACTGTTGACTTTTGACTTATTTATGCACGCCCTATCAATTCCCACTTGGATTATTCACATTTCTAGCGTTATTGAGTGGATTGCCGCGATTTGGTTAATCTGGACTTACGGCGAACTCACGGGTAATCGTAGTTGGTGGGGATTGTCCCTAGCCATGTTACCAGCTTTAGTGAGTGCTATGTGTGCTTGCACTTGGCATTATTTTGATAATGCAGAATCTCTAGAATGGCTAGTAACTTTGCAAGCTACCATGACTTTAGTTGGTAATTTTACACTGTGGGCAGCTGCGGTATGGATTTGGCGTTCCAGCAAGTCTGCCAAAAATGTCACAGATAATGTTGCAGTCTCATCTATTAAATCAAAACCATGATCTCAAAAGAAACCCTGTTTGCTCTTTCCTTGTTTCCCTATTTGGGTTTCTTGTGGTTTCTTAGCCGCAGTCAACAAGTACCCAGGTTAGCATTGTATGGATTTTACGGCACACTTGTATTTGTCGGTGTTACCATCCCCGCAGGTATTTACGCCAAAGTTCATTATGGCGAAGCTTTGGCAAATGTAGACTGGCTACATGGGGGTGCGGAAGTCTTTTTAACCCTATCTAATATCTTGCTGGTGATTGGTTTTCGCCAAGCTGTGAAAGAGAGGTTAGAGGCTAGAGGTTAGAGGCTAGACCCGAATTTCTCACGTATGGGTAGGGAGTGTGGAGAGAGAGGGGAGTGTGGGGAGTGTGGGGGGAAAGATTTTTTCACCATCCTCCCACACTTCCCACCCCTCCCACCCCCCTGGATTTCTCACAAGAGAGAAATCCAGGTAGAGACTAGAGGTTAGGGATTCTCAGCACTTTGTCATACCACATTGCCTGATAAAAGCATTTCCCTGATCTCTTCTGTCTCCTTACCCCTAGCCTCTACTCCCTACTTTGATATGCTTATTTTGAACGACAGTAATTGAGATAGTTGAATGTACATTCAGTTTCGTGAATTTAATCCGTTTGATGTCTGGATTTGGTTGCAGTTTAGTACCATTCCTTCACAACGGGAAAAAGAATATATAGAAGAAGTTTTTAATTCCTGGTTTTACTTGGGTAAGTTGGGCGCGTTTAATGCGGAAAATTTGCAAGTCCAAGAAACAGGGCTAGAAATTAGCTATATGGATTATGATGTACAGGGCTATGACAAAAGCTTGTTAGCTTTGATGCACAATATGGGTGAGATTGAGTACGAAGGACAATGGGCGCGTTGCTGGTTTGACTTGGGAACTAGTGATGCGATCGCTTTAGATATTTTAATCAACGCCCTCACCCAGCTTAGTGAAGAATATGTCACTATTGAACAATTGTATATTGGCGGCGAAAATGAAGATTGGCCTGTGGAAGATAGCGAAAGCCGTTCTTACTCCATATACGATAATTAGTAACAAGAATGAGTAAATCAGGGGAAATTCGGATCATAGCTTTAGGACTAATTCGGGATGGCGATCGCATTTTTGTTTCTGAAGGCTATGATCCTGCAAAGCAGTCCACATTTTATCGCGCCTTGGGTGGTGGCGTTGATTTTGGTGAAACTAGTTATGCAGCTTTACAGCGAGAATTTCAAGAAGAAATTCAAGCTGAATTAACTAACATTCGCTATTTGGGTTGTATTGAAAACTTATTTATCTATAACAATCGGCAAGGGCATGAAATCATTCAACTTTATCAATGCGATTTTGCTGATTCTAAGTTTTATCAACTAGAAAGTTTAATGTTTTCGGAGTCAGGAACCCATCATCATCGAGCGTTGTGGGTAGATATTGCCCGTTGCAAATCTGGTGAACTGCGGTTAGTTCCAGAGGAATTTTTTAATTATTTATAGCAGAAGGCAGGTAATAGGTGACAGGTTACAGGTTATAGAGTAGAAATTGAGAAATCAACTCTCATCACCTTAACTGAACCGTATTGATTTATAAAGCCAAGATTTTTTCGAGAGTAGTTACAAGCGATCGCAAAACCCAACAAAGTCTAGACTTTGTTGGGTTTCGTTACTTTACCAAACTACATTTGTAGCAATTTAAGTTCCAGGACGAGAGCGGAGATGATCTGGGATATGATGGCGATCGCCTAATATTTCTAACAATGGCCCATGAACATCAAATTTCACCATACTTACCGACGCGACCAAAATATTCACGCGATAGCGATAGCGTCCTAAATCAATTCCCAATAAACTGCAAAGCAAAATCCGAATGGTGGCTTTATGGGAAACTACTAACACATTACCTGCGGGATGCTTTTCTTGAATTTCCGCAATTACAGGCATCGAACGGTTAGCAATATCTACTGCTGTTTCGCCACCTTTGGGTGCGTTCCAAGCAGGTTCTGTCAGCCATTTTACATAGTTTTCACTATAATTATCTTGAGCAAAAGATTTACTCTTAGCTTCCCATTCGCCATAACTACCTTCTCTCAGTCCATCACGCAACTGCATATCTATACCAGTAGCATCACAAAATGGTTTAGCTGTGGCAATTGTGCGTTTCATCGGGCTAACATAAGCTGCTTCCCACTTCAATTTCTGATAAACATTGGCAAAACTTTCTGCCATCTGTCTTCCTTCTTCTGTCAATTCGGCATCAGTTTTACCGCAGAAATTACCACTTTGACTAAAAGTAGTTTCGCCATGTCGCAGTAAATATAAATTGAGCGTCATAAATTATATTGCAGTTGCGATAAAAGAGTTTGTGTAACTATAAAGTACCATCAATCTCACAATTGAGTATGTAACACCAGGACAAAGTAATCAACCAAAAAAGTCAATCAAATACAATCAGGACTTACGCAACTAGCATATTGTTTCTGTAGGGTGTGTGACGCAACGAGAAGATTTAAACGTAGTTCTCAGATTTATAGCGTCACGCACCAACCACCAATTGTGACACTTACGTAAGTCCCTCCTAATATCTACTCATATCGATGTTTTTTCGATTTAATCACTTCAATTACATCATCATGACGTTGCCCTTCGATAATGTCACTTAAATGAATTTTGCCATCAATATATTGCAGATGAATCCGCCAGCCAGATAATTTATCGATATCGGCGCGGTAAATTGCTTGTTTAATACCTTTAACTTTCCGCAGTCTGGTTTTAGGAAAAGTTCTAGTTCTGTGACATTCGTTATCTTCTAATTCTGCTAAAGCTTCTAAAAAATCAATTTTCAATTCATCTGGCAAAATTTTCATCGCTTCATAAATTACACCATGCTCATCAAAAAGTGGTTTAATCTGTGGCATCAGCTAGAGTGAACCTCAACTTCTTGATTTTGCATACTAAAATCTTGGTAGAGATACTCAGCTACAGAATTATATGCTTGAGTAGCATCTTCTGTACTGACAACTCTAAATAAGGTGATGACTGTTGTATCAAAAATTGGGTCATCATCTATGGTAAGTATGATTCTGATTTCTTTATCGATGATTAAGGCATAAAGGGAAGAATCATACTCAGTATTAAATTTAATATTTTTTAGTTTAAAGGCTTGATTTTCTAGTAAGTTTCTCTTTTTAGAAATTAGGTCAACATAACGATTTAATTTCTTAACAATTTTAAATTTCTCTCTATTGTTAAATTTTTCCAAGTCTTTTTCAAATGCTTTAGTTGATTCAATGAGTATTTCCATTTAATTAATGCTTGAATCAGAATAGGAAACTAAGTTTAATATAGCTGATAATTATAGATAATTGAAGTGTGATTGGTAGCGGTTATAAATATAGTAATCTTATTTGATTGGTGAGAATCGAGAGGCTCAGATCCCCGACTTCTTGAAGAAGTCGGGGATCTTTTGGTTCACGAATGATGTAGGAATGCCATAGTGTAAAGCAGAATACATAAACTTTAGAGGCTAAATATGTTTGGTTAACTTAAGATTTGCGAGCAAGTTCAAAGACGGTTTCTACTAATTTATCTAAATCAAGTGGCTTAGAAATGTGGTGTTGAAAACCGACAGATAAAGAACGCTGTTGGTCTTCTATTCTGGCATAGGCGGAAAGCGCGATCGCACCTATTTTGCCGCCTTTGTCTGTTGGTAAGGAGCGAATCTGTTGAATGAGTGTATGGCCATCCATATCGGGCATTCCAATATCACTGATGAAGACATCTGGTTGAAACGATTCCAGGGAAGCTAAAACTTCTGCCGCACGGGTTACAGCTAATATCTCTGCACCGTATTGTTCCAGTACTGCTGTGACTAATTCTCGCGCATCGGGTTCATCATCGACAATTAAGACTTTAATTCCGGTTAAATCTAGTTCTGGTGTTGATAATTCATCAGGTTGACTCCGCACTGATGTAGTAGCTAACAAGGGCAATTTAACTGTGAATGTCGCCCCTAATCCTTCACCGGGGCTGTCGGCTTGAATTGTACCGCCGTGAGCTTCCAGCAAATAGCGCACAATGGCTAACCCCAACCCCAATCCACCATATTTACGAGTTGTTGAAGCATCTTCTTGGCGGAATGATTCAAAAATATGGGGCAGAAAATCAGGTTTGATGCCTTTACCTGTATCGCTGATGGTGATTTGTGCTTGATGATCAACGCGCTGTAATTGCACATCGACTCGTCCACCAGCCGGGGTAAATTTAATGGCATTCGATAGCAGATTCCAGAAAATTTGCTGTAGTCGTGCCGAATCACCGGATACTTGCCCAATTTGGGGCATGGTGGAATGTAACAAAATTGACTTGGCGATGGCGGCTGTTCTGACTGTATCCAGTGCGGCTTCTAAGACAAATACTAAATTTACGGGAGCCTCATCTATGTTGAGTTTGCCCCGCAAAATCTTCGCCACATCTAGCAAATCATCAATTAATTGACACTGTAATTTAGCGTTACGTTCAATGGTGGCTAAAGCTTCGGCGGTTTTCGCGGCATCAAATTGGCGGGTTTGCAGCAGTTTTGCCCAACCTAAAATCGGGTTGAGGGGCGATCGCAATTCGTGAGAGAGAATGGCTAAAAATTCATCTTTGATGCGGTTGGCGCGTTCGGCTTCGGCTCTGGCTAGTTGTTCTTTTTCTAACAGCAAACTACGTTCTTCTTCCGCTTGCTTTTGTTCAGTAATATCAGTATTTGTCCCAAACCAACGTAATATTTCACCATGCTGATCACGGATGGGAATAGCACGGGACAAAAACCAACGATACTCCCCATCATTTCCCCGCAGGGGAAAGGTATCTTCCCAGGCTTCACCTGTTGTTAAACAGTGGCGGAAGTGTTGGATTACCCGATTTAAATGATCGGGATGGTGGACTTTTTGCCAGCCCCATCCCTGCATTTCTTCTAGAGTTGTACCCGTGTAATCAAACCAACGTTGGTTATACCAAAATATCCAACCGTTTGCATCCGCCATCCAGGCAAACTGCGACATATTATCAGCCAGGGTGCGGAAGCGTTCTTCACTTTCTTGCAGTGATTGTTCGGCTTGTTTGCGATGGGTGATATCTCTCCAGGTGGCAATAAAGCCATCCCCAAATTTCGCCACGCGGATATCAAATGCTCTGGTTATATATTTCTCGCCATATTCATCACTGTAAATCAGGTTTTCTTTCATCAGTGACTGTCCGCTTTCAACTACCCGACAATATTCTGCAAACAACCCACTCTCTCGATGTCCTGGCAATAACTCACACAACCCCCGCCCAATTTGCTGTTCATAGCTCATGTGATTGTTGAGACAAGCTGCATGGTTAACATATTCCGTAAGAAAATCGATAATCTCTCCTTGCTCGTTTCTGATAGCTACATAAATCCCCAAGCAATCTAAAACGTTTTCTACGGAAGTACGAAAGCGTTCTTCATTGGCTCGCAGTTCTGTTTCTACTTTTCGGCGTTCAATTAATTCATGTTGTGTTTGCTGATAAAGTTCTGCTTGTCGTAGGGCGATACCCAGAGCAGTGGCTAATTCTTGGAGCAAATCAATTTCTAAAGGCTGCCATTGACGGGGAGCTTGACAATGATGCACAATCAGCATTCCCCACAGTTGTTGGTCTTGCAAAATCGGCACAACTATTTTGGCCTGGACTTGTAAATTTGTTAACAATTCGATGTGCCAGGAATTGAGAGTGCCATCATAAATATTCGGTTTGACAGAGATTAATCCCTGATGAGCAAATTCAGTATAGTATTCTTTGAAACAAGGGTTATATAAGCAAGTAGACAACAGTGGTGTCCATCCTGCACCGACTGATTCGTTGGTAACAATGCCGCTATTATCTGGTTGCCAACGGACAATCACAACTCGATCTGTGTGGAGAAACTGTCTGACCTCGGTGACTGTTGTTTGCAGAATTTCCTGTAAATCTAAGGATTGATGAATTTTTTGGATAATTTGTGCTGTTAATCTTTCTCGCTTGATGCGCTGTTGTAATTGATTCCGCAACTGGACTGTTTCAATGGCTCCCTGAACTGCTCGTTGCAAAGTTGCTGGGGTGATGTGTTCTTTGACAAGATAATCTTGTGCGCCTGCTTTCATGACTTGGACAGCGATCGCTTCACTGCCTTGGCCTGTTACCATAATTACGGGTAATTCAGGCTGTTGGCTAAAAGCTTTTAACTGAGCGAGAAATTCTAAGCCATCCAAATCAGGCAAGCGATAATCCAGCAAAATCACATCTGGTTGTTGCTGGCAAAGTTCCAGGCCTTGACTCCCCAAGGTTGCTTCCCAAATATTGTAGGAGTAATCGCGATCGCGCAACAAACACTGCCGATAAAATTCTCGGTCTTCAGGAGAATCATCGACAATTAAGACGTTGCACCGAGCTTGAACCATGATTAATACTCCAGGTGTTCAGGAAGTGTTGTCACCTCAAACCAGTATTGGATCAATGTTTGCACATCTCGTTTTAGCTGCTCAAAATTAATCGGTTTAACGATGTAGCTGTTAACTCCGTAGCGGTAACAATCTTCGATATCTTTGGGGTTATTGGAGGTGGTAAATACCACAACCGGAACGGTCTTTAGATTATCATCCTGCTTGATCTGGCGCAATACTTCTCGGCCATCGGTTCCCGGCAGATTTAAATCCAAGACAATCAAGCCCGGAGAAAAGCAGATGTCGCTATAGTTACCAGTACGATGCAGAAAAGCCAAGGCTTGCTCTCCATTGACGCATCGCTGAATCGGTACTTGAATGGGCGATCGCTCCAACAATCGTTGCAGGGCTTCAAAGTCTTCGTTGCTGTCTTCCACCACTAACAGCAGGGGTATGGGCGCAGTTCTCATTGTCTTTAACTCGAATTTCTCACGTATGGGTGGGGAGTGTGGGGAGTGTGGGGAGAGAGGGAAGAGAGGGGGGAAAGATTTCTTCACTATCCTCCCACACCTCCCACACCCCTGGATTTTTCACAAGAGAGAAATCCAGGTTTAAGTGATTGCCTCTGCTGTTAATGTAAAGTAAAATGTACTACCTTGCTTGGGTGTAGATTCTACCCAAATTCTCCCGCCGTGGCGTTCCACAATTTTGCGAGCAATGGTTAAGCCTGCGCCAGTTCCACCGCCAAATTCATCTCGTCCATGTAAGCGGCGAAAGATTTGAAAGATTTTGTCGAGGTGCTTTTCTAAAATGCCAATGCCATTATCACGCACATAGAAAATTGGCTGTCGGGAGGTGTCTTCCTGGGGAATATAGCCAATTTCTACCCATTTTTGGGCTTTATCGTTGTACTTCATGGCATTGCTGATTAAGTTTGTGAATAATTCATTTACCTGGGCGCGATCGCATTCTATACTGGGCAGCGTTTGGGGAAGCCGAAATTCTATTTCACTTTGTGGGCGAGTAATGCTGAGGGTATGAATTACCTGCTGGACTAACTCATTTAAGTTGACTGGTTGGCGCATCAGTTCCGCCCGTCCCAACCGCGAAAAATGCAGCAGAGAATTAATTAAATCTTCCATACGCTGGGTTAAGCGCACCAGGGTTTGTAGTTTCGCCACCCCATCACCCTTGAGCGTCTCAGCATAATCTTCCATTAAGAAATTAGCGTAGTTATGAATCCCGCGCAGGGGTTCCTTCAAATCGTGGGAAGCAATATAAGCAAAAGAATCAAGTTCTTCGTTGCTGCGTTGTAATTCAAAATTCATAGAGGCGAGTTCATCGGCTTGTCGTAAGACAACACCGACAATTAAACTTCGCAGTTCGGTAGCGGCGGCAATTTCGCTGGGTTTCCAGGGTAAAGCGCAACCCCTCACTGTTTCTTGCCACAACTCGAAAGATTTGCGTGGTGACATTCGCAAGCTGCCATCAGATAATACTTCCACAGGTTTGTGCGGATTGCCACCCCAGTTGACAGTTTCGATTACTTCTGGGCGAAACCAAATCAAGTAATTGTGTTGTACCCGTGAAATTTCCAAAGCTAACACACCACTAGCGATCGCGCGGAATGACTCGCTTGGGGGATAATCTTGAGAGAGCGATCGCGTAGCAAATAAACTATGATGTAGCCGTGGTTTCATCCAGTTCAGTAAAGCATTTACCTCTGCCTCCGATGGCACTTCACCCACAGGGATAAATTGATTACCACTACAAATTACTGCCCCTGTAGCATTCACTAAATTCAGTAATTGAGATTGTAACTGCACCATCCCATGCAAAAAATACTTAGACTGGGACAAAGCCTCCACAAATTGAGTTTGTAAGGACTTCAACTGCATTTTGTAATCAATATCTTCACTGGCTTCTTTGTTCGCCAGTTCCACAGACATTACCTGCCCAATAAATTCGCAAATGGTACGGATATTGTAAGGAATATATTTAGGTGATGAATGATGACAGGCAATTAATCCCCAAAGCTGCTGATTTTGCAACAAAGAAATAGACATTGAAGCTGTCACATTCATATTATGTAAGTACTCCAAATGAATTGGAGACACACTCCGCAACACAGACAAACTTAAATCGAGTGGTTGATTTGTCAGAGGATTATTATGAGGAATTAACGGTGCAGGTTGGTAGTTAACATCAGGAATTAACCGCAGCCAATTGAGGGTGTAAAGATGTCGGGCTTGCTTGGGAATATCCGAAGATGGGTAGTGTAAATCTAGATAAGGAATTGCTAAATCAGTATCTTCAGCAATCACACAGCCTGCACCTTCCCCATCAAATTGATAAATCATCACACGCTCAAAGCCAGTAATCCGCCGCACTTCTTGAACAACAACTTGGCACATTTCTCGTAGTGTGACAGATTTTTGCATCCGGGTAATTGTGCCTTTTACCTGATGATAAAAATCAACAAAATCAGCTTTTTGTTTAACTTTTTTCGGCTCTAATTCCAAAAGAATTACTGTGTCTGAGTGGTGGATAATGCCATCAAAGTACCGCAATTTATTGCCATGCTTAATTGATAAATCCAGGGGATTAATTGTCTCGAAATCTGCGGTGAGGCATTGCTGAATTTTTTGAATTTGCTTGGTATCAAATAAAACTGATAAATGTTTGCCTAAAAGTGCCTCTGGTGGATGACCAATGATTTTTTCAGTGTTATCACTAACTTGGATAATTTCGAGGTGAGCATCTTGCAAAACCAGCAAAACTCCGTGAGGCTGAATTAAACCTGGAATGTGAATCGGCTCGCGATCGCAATTTGTTAAATCTATCATTTCATCAGCCATACACTAACCACCCAACTCCAGCCACTGCCCGTAACTGATCTCCGTAATCTCCCTTATTGTAATTTTAGATTTTAGATTTTAGATTTTGGATTTTGCATTAATTCGTTGAACTCACGTTGTAGTTAGCAGAAATATTGTCAACACTTCCATTTCCTGAATTTATGACCCAGAAACTAGCATTACCAATATTCACACTTTTATTTGGACTGGCTATTATTCAAGCAGTCGGCTGCACAACTGATAAAAATAACTCCGCAGTTGTCGCCCAAACTTCCCCTAAACCAGCACCCCAAGAAATCATCCAACCAGGAGAAGTCCGCGCCTTACCCGGTAAGTTAGATACCATCCCGGTGTTTAACAGTAACAGCCCCGAATGGATTAAAAACGAAGGGATTCTACTTTCTACCTTTCCTACCAATAATAAAAAAGTCCCCGCCGCCCACCTCAATTTTCTCTTTCAGGGACGCTTCGATTTATTTGCCCATCATTACACCCACACGCCCAAAGATTTACAAACTCTCTATATCGGTGTCATACTCCAAAACCCCAGTAAAAAACCTGTGACAGTTAATGTCTTGCAGGGCGCAAGTTATTTAATGCAGGATGCGCCCTTTGTGACCTTAGCGCCTTACCTAGAAAATAATGATGGCAAGGTTTATTCTGGGCCAGGGGCGAGGGCTGTCAGTGATGTGTTGCGCGGTGTGCGTCAAGCAGATTTCCCCGCTAAGTTCGTCATTCCTCCTGGTGGTAGCCGGATGTTATTAAATCATCCAATTCCTGTGAGAAATTTAGCCAAGCCTGTGAATGGTCGTTCTAGTTTTTTGCGCTTGCAGAGTAGCGGTAAAGTATACGCGGCTAGTTTGGCGATGTTTGCTAAAAAAAATGCTGATAATTCTGACCGTGCGCCAACTTTGAGTGAATGGCAAGCTTTATTAAACAATGGCAGTTTTGCCGGGCCGAGAGATAAAACACCAACCCCGCCCAATGTTACTAGTGGTTCACTTATTTACGGACGTGTGGCTGGTGTTTCTCAAGGTTCCCAATGGCAAGCTAACTTGGTAGATAATCCCAAAGCCCAGTATTTAACTATTCCTGAACGCGGTAAAGGTATTTCCTATCCTTTAGTTACTCTCCGGGGTGGTCGATTGGGTACTGACCAAATCCAAACCGCTAAAATGTTGGTGCGCTATCCTGATACCGCCTACGAAGCACACGGTAATTATGGGGTGGAATATAACCTGAGTTTGCCGTTAAAAAATCAGACAAACCAAACTCAAAAAGTCACCGTCACCCTAGAAACACCTTTAAAAGAAGACAAATTATCTCAAGGTGGCATTCGTTTCCGCAAACCATCACTTGATTTTCCCTTCTTTCGCGGGACAGTACGACTGCGTTATGTTGATGACCAAGGACAAAAGAAAACGCGGTATGTGCATTTATGGCACAGAACTGGCCAGGTTTTAGAACCATTGGTGCAGTTTGTTCTCCCACCCGCCAGCCAAAGAAATCTACAAGTAGACGTGATTTATCCACCAGACTCAACACCACCGCAGGTTTTGACTGTCCGAACTTTAGAGTAGTAATCAAAATTACTCATCCCCGAATTTCTCACGTTTGGGGAGAGGGGAGTATAGAGAGAGGGGGAAGTGTGGGGAGAGAGGGGAGTGTGGGGGGAAAGATTTCTTCACCATCCTCCCACCCCTCCCACACCTCCCACACCCCTACTCCCCACTCCCTACTCCCTTTGAATGCCAATTTACCAGTTCCGCCAGCCGCCTTTTGTTGGTACTTCACCAGAACTTTTCAACCCATGAGTTTGCAGTAAAGTTTGATATTCTTGACTACTCGCCCAACGGTCAATTTCTCTGGCGCGTAGCACTGGTACGGGATGGCTTAATTGGGCTGTGCGGGCGACTTTCACCATTTCACCCAATTCTGTTTTACTAATTTCATCATAAGCACGGGCTTGGGCAACAAAGGCATCGAGGTTGAGTTGCGGTGCAAGTGTGGGCGAACCACCAGCCAGTTTCATGAGTACAGACATGACCACTTTGGGGTTTTGGGTGGCTAGTAAAGCGGCGCGATCGCAGGTAAACTCAGCACAACGTACCCATTCTAAAAGTTGTGTTTGGATGGCTTGCGCCAAAAAGTTCCCCACATTCGGCACAATTGCTGCCGCTAATACCAGTAAATTTACAGGCGTTAAATAAACACTATGGTCGCATTTTAGATGCCCTAACTCATGGGCAATTACCGCCTGAATTTCTTCTGGGGTGAGGATATCTATCAAGGAAGTATGCAACACCACAAAAGGTTGTTTACCCCGCATCGCAAAAGTATAAGCGTTGGGTGCTGGATGTTGTCGGACGTATAATTGCGGCGGTTCAATATCTAAAACTTTGCAAGCTTCTAATAATAATTTATGTAAATCTGGCAGTTGATTTTCACTGACTAAAACACTAGAAGCAATATTTTCTACATAAAAAATCTGCTCCGCCATTGGCCCCAGCCAATTTCGCACCATCAAATCAATACCAGGTATTTGTTTGAGAGCTTTGGTAGATTCCAAGTCTAAGGGATGACGAAAGGAGTCAGCTTTTAAACCAATTAGCGGAGTTTTAATGAATGACATGATATAGCCAGCTTGAACACAAAGACTGTAAAAACTTGGCTGCTAATTTAACAGCCATCCACAAGCTAGTATAACGATTCATTCGGTGGAAGAAGGGGGTAAGTGTGGGAGGGGTGGGAAGTGTGGGAGGGGTGGGAAGTGTGGGAGGGGTGGGAAGTGTGGGAGGATGGTGAAGAAATCTTTCCCCCCACACTCCCCTCTCTCCCCACACTCCCCCCTCTCTCTACACTCCCCTCTAATTAGCAATTGTGACCGGGGGAGTGCTGCCATTAGAAGTCACCCCAGGGGTTGAGACTTCGTTGACGCGCTTGATTTTAGCTCCCAATTGCTGCAACTTGATATCAAGACGATCATAACCGCGATCGAGGTGATGCAAGCCTTGGAAAGTGGTTTGTCCATCAGCCGCCAAGCCAGCTAAGACGAGGGCGGCTGATGCCCGTAAGTCTGTACCAATAACAGGCGCACCCGATAAATTAGGGACTCCGCGCACAAAAGCTGCATTACCTTTAACGCGAATATCTGCACCCAAGCGGTTTAACTCGGAAGCATGGCGCAAGCGATTTTCAAACACAGACTCGTTAATGATGCTGTCACCTTCTGCTAAGGTGAGCAACGCCATGAACGGTGCTTGCATATCTGTGGGGAAACCTGGATGGGGCAAGGTTTCAATATATGTCGCCTTGAGAGTTTCCGCAGGTAGTATTCGCAAGCAGTCTGGGGCTTCTTCAATAATCTGCACACCGATTTCCCGCAGTTTGGCAATTACGGGAATTAAATGGTCGGGTACAACTGGAGATAATAAGATGTCCGAACGTGTAATTGCACCAGCTACCAAAAAGGTGCCGGTTTCAATGCGATCGGGGATAATGCTGTAGTCAACAGAATGCAATTGCGGGACACCTTCAATGGTGATGACACTAGTACCAGCACCGTGAATTTTGGCTCCCATTGCGTTACAGAAATTCGCTAAATCAGCAACTTCTGGCTCACGCGCCGCATTTTCGATGATCGTTTCGCCATCAGCCAGGGTAGCCGCCATCATCAATGTTTCTGTTGCGCCGACGCTGGGAGTGTCGAGGTAAATTTTGGCTCCTTTTAATCTGCCACCATTGGGAACATAAGCATTACAAATGCCATGTTCAATCTGCACCTCGGCTCCCATTGCTTGCAGTCCCCGGACATGCAAGTCAACTGGTCGAGCGCCAATTGCACAGCCACCTGGTAAGGGCATTTGTGCCACCCCTAGCCGAGCCAGAATAGAACCGATCGCAAAAAAACTGGCTCGTAGCTGAGTCACGAGTTCGTAGGGAGCTTTAGATGTAGTGATATTACTGGCGTTAATGTCTAAAATATCGCCTTGGCGTGAAACCTTTACACCTAAAGCTGATAAAACTTGTCCCATTTTTTCGACATCCGCCAACAAGGGAACATTGCGGATGTGACAATCTCCAGAACAGAGCAATGCTCCAGCCATGATTACCAGTGCTGAATTTTTTGCCCCGCTAATTTTGACATGACCGTGCAAACGATGCCCACCGAAAATTTGCAAGACTGAGGAGTCTGCTTGAGGTGCAAGCTTGGCATCTGGTAAGCTGGTAGAAGGATTAATAAGCCTACCTCCAAAAATAATACTTAATTTTCAAGGGTTGAAGTTGGTTTTGATTCTACAGTAAAGATTTCATTTGTCTACATTTTGGATTAATCAATATATTTTTTGGCTCGTGAACTGAGGGCAAAAAATAACGGTAATTAATCTCAGATGTAATGGTAAATTTCAATACTTAGTAGACTATAGGCGCTGTTTTTTTAGGGATGGTCTTTGAGTTGTAGGAAACTCAACCACTCATCATAGTTCCCAATCTGGAATTTAAAATATCTACGATACAGATATTTTGAATATAAGTTGACAAAAATAAATAATTGAGTAACAATTAGAAATTGTCGATTAAAAAATGAATGTCACGCGGAACTGGCGGAATTGGCAGACGCGCTAGATTCAGGTTCTAGTGCCGCAAGGCTTCCGGGTTCAAGTCCCGGGTTCCGCATTTTAGAGTAAAAAGTGCTAAGTGCTGAGTAAAATCAAGGCTCCACTACTAGCAAATTATTAGCAAATGTTAACTAGTTTACAAAACCCTCTCGTTAAGCAAATTCGCAAGCTGCACTCTACTAAGGAGCGTCACAAGCAGGAGTTGTTTTTGTTGGAAGGGACGCATTTGTTAGAAGAAGCTTGTACGGTAAATTATCCCTTAGAAACGGTGTGTTGTACACCAGACTGGCAAGCGGCTCATGCTTCCTTGTGGGAGAGGTTATGTAGTAGTTGTGAAAGGGCAGAAATTGTCAGCGAGGAAGTTTTAGGAGCGATCGCTACTACAATACAACCAGATGGTGTAGTCGCCACAGCCAAACGCAGCGAGTCCATCAATCAAGTCCCCTTTGATGGCATTGTTTTAGCTTTAGAAACCATCCAAGACCCAGGGAATTTAGGTACGATTATTCGCACGGCGGCTGCGGCTGGTGCATCGGGATTATGGTTGACTAGTGATAGTGTAGATTTAGATAATCCCAAAGTGTTGCGTGCTAGTGCTGGACAATGGTTTCGCTTAAATATGGCAGTGAGTGAAGATTTATTAACCACAGTCAAGCAAAGTCAGCAGGCGGGAATGCAAGTGATAGCGACTTTGCCGACAGCAAAATTAACTTATTGGGAAATTGATTGGCGCAAACCCAGTTTAATTTTATTGGGGAACGAAGGCGCAGGTTTATCGGCAGACTTGGCAAACATGGCAGATAAACAAGTCAATATTCCCCTGAGTCCTGGAGTCGAGTCTTTAAATGTGGCGATCGCAGCTGCTTTAATGTTATACGAAGCTCGGCGACAAATAACCACAAACTAAAGCAGCATCACTTTGTCTTTTCTTCCAGATATTGTTCAATATCAGCCACCGCATCCTCAAAAGCGGCTAAATCAATTTCTGTTAAATCATCAGCTAGTTCAATATCGATTGGTTCTTCAATCTGGGTTTCGTCGTCTTCAGTCAGACCTTGCTGTAGAATACCTTCCAACTGGTTGAGAGATTGTTCAAACTCTTGATTAGCGGCGCGGCGCTGTTGATGATCATTTTGCTCCATCATACTGACTGAAAAATATTGATTTACTAACTTTAGTTTTAAATTGCAATTCCTACAAATCTCTATTTTGCATATATACAACCTTGATGGCTATCTGCTGTATCTACTTTACACATTTAGCACTTAAGTATGAATCCGCAAAATCAAGGGATTAGGCGATCGCATTCCTCGATAAACTGCAAACATTCCAAAATTCGATTGACAAACTCCACATACACTAATTAGCATTTAATTAAGTGCTAATTAAATGTTTATATGCTAATAAACTTATCAAAAGATATACATTCTCTCACTGAGTTTAAGCGTAATACTACTGAGTTTTTACAAAGGATCAAAGAAACAAAACATCCGTTAGTCCTGACTGTCAACGGAAAAGCAGAGTTGGTTGTTCAAGATGCGGAATCTTATCAAGAACTTTTAGATGCTGCTGAATTAGTAGCAACCTTAAAGGAAATTAAAATTGCTTTGGAACAAATGCAGCCAGGACAAGGAGAAAAAGCAGAAAATTTTTTCCATGAACTGGAACAAGAAATCCGCGAATTGTTACCAAAACGCTATAGAAAACGTGATGAAGTGCTGGGGCGTATTCGTCAACGAGTCGAGGCTTTACCAATAGAAACAGAAAGCCGTGTACAGACTTGGTAATCAGCAGGACAATCCTGATGGTGATTGATACGATGGTATTTGCCTATGCACTCTTGCGCGTAGAAAACAGGTATGAAAAGGCGATAGCAGCGTTAGAAACTGTAGATCAAATTGTAGTGCCAGATTCGTTGTTTGCCGAGTTGGGAAATGTAATCTGGCAGTGGATACAATTTAGGCAACTGCCATTGCAAATAGGTTTAGATACGCTACAAGATGCTGAGGCACTAGTTGATGTGATGATTCCTAGTTCTCAGATTCGAGATGCAGCTTTAAGGCTGGCAGTTGAGGCAAGTCATTCATTCTACGATACGTTATTCGTGGCAGCAGCAATTCAATCTGATACTCAAGTGTTAACTTATGATCAAAAACTAGCGGCTAAGTTTGGCGATCGCATTATATTGCTGGAATAGATGACAAAACAGTTGATAGAGGATGTTTTCAACGATAGCGATCCCCTTCACAACTCCATCATTCCACCTCAGAACCGGAAAATTCGAGTAAAAAGAGAGAGCAATCGCCTTCCAAACTCCATCATTCCCCTTCCGAACACGAAACTTCGAGTAAAAAGGTCAAGCGATCGCCTTCATAACTCCATCATTCCGCCTCAGAATATGAAACTCCGAGTCAAAAGCTCAAGCGATCGCCTTCACAACTCCATCATTCCACCTCAGAACACGAAATTTCATGTTTAGGCGATCGCTGTTATGATTCTGAGGATAGGCGATCGCGCAAATTTACTAAGTTTTTACGCACGGTAACAGTATTGGGATGATCTATCCCTAACCGTTTCTCTAAAATATCTAAAGCTTGAATGTACAAAGGTTCGGCTTCGCTGTATCTGCCTTGGGATTCGTAGAGTGATGCTAAATTGTTGAGACTTTGGGCAACATCGGGGTGTTCTTCCCCCAGAAGTTTGCGCCTCAGTGCCAAAGCTTGAACGTACAAAGGTTCGGCTTCGCTGTATCTACCTTGGGAACGGTAGAGTGATGCTAAATTGTTGATGCTGCTGGCAACATCGGGATGTTCTTCCCCCAGCAATTTACGTGAGAGTGCCAAATCTTGAATGTACAAAGGTTCGGCTTCGCTGTATCTGCCTTGGGATTCGTAGAGTAATGCTAAATTGTTGAGGCTGGTGGCGACGGAGGGATGTTCTTCCCCCAGAAGTGTGCGCCTCAGTGCCAATGCTTGAATGTACAAAGGTTCGGCTTCGCTGTATCTGCCTTGGGAACGGTAGAGTCCTGCTAAATTATTGAGGCTGGTGGCGACATCGGGATGTTCTTCCCCCAGAAGTTTGCGCTTCAGTGCCAATGCTTGAATGTACAAAGGTTCGGCTTCGCTGTATCTGCCTTGGGATTTGTAGAGGAATGCTAAATTGTTGAGGCTGGTGGCAACATCGGGATGTTCTTCCCCCAGCAATTTACGTGAGAGTGCCAAATCTTGAATGTACAAAGGTTCGGCTTCGCTGTATCTGCCTTGGGATTCGTAGAGTCCTGCTAAATTATTGAGGCTGGTGGCGACATCAGGATGTTCTTCCCCCAGAAGTGTGCGCCTCAGTGCCAATGCTTGAATGTACAAAGGTTCGGCTTCGCTATATCTGCCTTGGGAACAGTAGAGTCCGGCTAAATTGTTGAGGCTGGTGGCGACATCGGGATGTTCTTCACCCAGAAGTTTGCGTCTTAGTGCCAAAGCTTGAATGTACAAAGGTTCGGCTTCACTGTATCTGCCTTGGGAACGGTAGAAGAATGCTAAATTGTTGAGGCTGCTGGCTAAGTCTTTCTCTAAACCTAACTCTTTTTGTAATTCTACAGCTTTGTTTAAATACTTAATACCTAATTCTTGCTCTTTTTTGTAATCCAGAGACTCACTCCGTTCAAGTCTTTTTCTATAAATATCTCCTAAGCTGAAGTATAAAGTTGCTAAAGTTGTATCTTTAACACCTCGCTGTTCTAAATCTTGAATAAATCCTTGCAAATCTTCTATAGGTAATAAATATTCATTCTCATCATCAAAACCTGATAATTCATTACTTGTAAAAGCAAACCGAATCGGTTCTAATTCTCTAGCAGAAACAGTATTTTTCCTTCTAGATACAAACCGAAAAACACCATTACGCCAACTCCAAAAATCAGGCGCTTTTTTAATTAACTCAACTAATATTTGATTAGTCACCCACAAGACAATCGCAAAATAAAATTCTCTTAACCCTTCCCTAGTCCACTGTAAATAACCGAAAAAAATCTCTTGTTCTGAACGTTCCTCACCCAGTTTCAAAAAATGCAGCTGTTCTGCACCAGTCACACTAATTACTGCTGGGTTATGTTGCTGCAAATATTCTTCAGATTCTACTAGTTTAGCAACAGCCGCCCTCAAACTCGGCTCACCCCTTGCCAATGTCGTCCGAAAGCAACGGATTTGTGGCTCTAATTCTGCCTCATACTGAGCAATAATCTCATCCCTAAAACTAGCATCATCACAAACACCTATTAGCAAATTCAACCGATTTGCTTTAGCATCAATCGAAACTACTAAATCATCATAAGCATCTCTATTTTCATCATCTGTGAGTAAATCATCATTCATCATTAATCAACCCCCTACGTCTCAAAGTCTCTACAATAATGGGGTGAACATCATACCAAGTTTCATCATTACGATATTCCAAAACATACAGCCCATGCAGCAAGTCTAAAAACTCTAGCTGTTTTGGATCATCAGGCATAAAATTATCATAAATACTTTGTAAGACTTCAAATTCGATTTTCCCTAAGCGAATAGAATAATCATTGCGAATTTTATTAATTGCTTGTTCTAGGATACTGTCATCAATTAGAACTTTTTCATCTGGTTTACGCCGAATAAGTCGCAAACAAATACGGCAGCATTCATTAGCTATCCTAATTAGCTCTCTCAATACTCCCCCACTTTGAACAACAAGCTTCTCTACTGTTGTTTTTTCTATCAAATCACTAGGAATCCGCTTTTGTAGTATTTCACAAAGTAGGTTTTTTACTTCAGCGCGAGGATGAGCATCAGGCAGACGATTTTTACCTTTCTCAAACACCTTCAAAACAGGCATGACTACAATTTGGTCATTTGTTTCTATTGTAATAATTGTAGCCAAAAAAGTTTCTCTGATTACAGCAATCGGAATAGTATAAATAATCCGAAAATTAGGTTGAAATAGAGCTTTAATATTATCTCGATAAATATCGTTGACTCTTGCTAAATCTAATTTATCTATATCATCGATGATAACTATAATTTCTTTTTTAGTAGCAGTTTGAATCAAAGCAGCAATTTCATTAATCCGCGCAACTAAATCTGATATTTTGCGTTCAAATTCCTGTGTAATTTCTTCTCTAACTTTGGCATCAGCTTTTAATTGAGCTTTCAGAACGGTGAGCAAATTAAAATCCGCTTCAAGTCCGCCCCCTAATTCTGTCTCTACAGTCCGAGTGTGCTTTGCAAACCACCCGTAGATTTGCTCTTTAGTAGATTTAGGAATTTCTACTTTGCGGGCTTCGGCTTCAGACATTAAATTAAGCGCGATCGCAAACAAAATATTAATATGATTAACAGCCGACATCTCAATACTGTCAGCAATAGAAAATAACACTACAAAATAATTATCTTTAATCTGCTTACTAAACTCAGCCAACAAAGAAGACTTACCACATCCTCGATGACCAGTAAATACAATCTTGCCATCACCATTCGGACTATCTTCAACTAGCTGTATTAAATCTGCTATTAAATCACCGCCATAATCTACTCGAAACTGCTCCATTTCCTTCTCGTGCATTAGTGGAAACAATTCGAGATTGCTATATGCTTCCTTAAAAGACTTTAATAATTCATCAGACATAAGGTTTTACTGTACAACTTAACTTATTCATATCATCACCCATCCGCGCAAAAGTGGAAATTAAACTCCGCATTAAAAAACATTACCCCCCTCCGCCGCCGGAGAGGGGTTAGAAATGAGACATTAAAATTCCCACTATAGACACTCAGCACTCAGCACTCAGCACTCAGCACTACCTAATAAGCGTCTTGTAACTCGTAAAAATCAGGCGAGATGTAATCTTTCCGCAAAGGCCAACCCACCCAATCTTCTGGCATTAAAATCCGCTTCAGGTTGGGATGTCCTTCGTAGACTATGCCGAACATATCGTAGGTTTCGCGTTCTTGCCAGTCTGCGGTTTTCCAAATCCAGTAAACTGAAGGGATTCGGGGATTTTCTCTGGGGAGGAATACCTTAACTCGCACTTCTTCCGGTTTATCAGCATTATCACCAACTTTGACTAAGTGATATACACTGACTAAATCCTGTCCTGGGCCAAGGTCAATACCCGATTGAAACTGGAGATAGTTAAACCCATAAGCATACAAAGCTGTAGCAATGGGTAGTAAAAATTCTGGCCCGACTTTAATAATCTCTACACCATTTTTATCAGGCGCTAAAGATTCATGATCAAAGCCATTTTCTGCTAACCATTGCGAAATCGGCCCAGCCGGAACTAAGGCATCTTGTCCTGCGGGTACTGGTTTAGATTCTTCATCAGCCACGGTTCAATTCCTCCTTGGTTTGAGAAGTTAGCAGCGCAGGTGGTACTGGTAGACCAATTGCTTCTGTTAATTCTTTGGGTGGAGTGAAGCGAGTTTCTGACTGCATATACTTGCCAGTTAAAATTTCTGCGACTGGCTTTAAGTTGTGAGTCGTACTGTAAAAGCGGTGGGTTTGCTTGGATTGATCACGTTCTTGCATAGAATCATTAGCAATTTTCTTCCGCAGCTTAATGATTGCATCAATAATCGCTTCGGGGCGGGGAGGACAACCAGGTAAATACACATCTACCGGAATTAACTTATCAACTCCGCGTACAGCTGTGGGAGAATCCACGCTGAACATTCCGCCAGTAATTGTACAAGCACCCATCGCAATCACATATTTTGGCTCAGGCATTTGTTCATAAAGACGCACTAACTGGGGTGCCATCTTCATCGTGATTGTGCCGGCGGTAATAATCAAGTCAGCTTGACGGGGACTGGAACGGGGAATTAAACCAAAGCGGTCAAAGTCAAACCGAGAGCCAATTAAAGCTGCAAACTCAATAAAGCAGCAAGCTGTCCCAAACAGCAAAGGCCAAAGACTGGAAAGCCTAGCCCAGTTGTAGAGGTCATCAACCGTTGTCAAGATAATATTTTCTGAAAGGTCTTGAGTGACTGTCGGACGCTCAATGGGGTTGATGATTTGCTCTTTGTTTTGGGTGCTTAAATCAGAATTCAAGACCATTCCAAAGCTCCTTTACGCCATGCGTAAACTAAAGCAATTACAAGAATTGCAATAAAAATTAGCGCCTCAATGAATGCTAATAGCCCTAAACGGTTGAAAGCAACCGCCCAAGGATACAAAAACACAGTTTCTACGTCAAAGACGACAAAAACCAGCGCAAACATATAGTAGCGAATGTTGAACTGAATCCAGGCTCCACCGATGGGTTCCATCCCAGATTCATAAGTTGTGCGGCGTTCCAGGCTGTTACCACTGGGTCTGAGAAGCTTGGAAGCAGAAAGCGCCAGGGCTGGCACTAGGCTACAGATAATTAAGAAGCCTAGGAAGTACTCGTAACCGCTAAGGACAAACACAATGAATTTCTACCGCTTATGGTGTAAATAACGCTGTTACTTTCTTTTACATTATATCTTTTCGAGTTTTCTGAAATCTGGGAAACAGACGGATTTCAGGTATTTGATTCGTTTGTATGAGTGATAGAAAAGTCTAACAGTTATGTCATAATTTTTAACGTATATTTAATAATTCCCCTCTGGGAGACCTTAGCCATGAGCGAACAAGCTGTTGAGACTCCAGCGTTAGACCGCTATGAGTGTCGCGCCTGCGGTTATGTTTATGAACCTGAGAAGGGAGATGATAAGCATGATATCCCTTCCGGGACACTGTTTACAGAGTTGCCTGTAAACTGGCGTTGTCCAGTTTGTAGTGCTAAAAAAACTGCTTTTACCAATATTGGCCCGGCTGGTACAGCATCTGGTTTTAAAGAAAATCTGGGTTTTGGCTTGGGTGTGAACAAACTGACTCCAGGGCAGAAGAATATCTTAATTTTTGGGGCTTTGGCTCTGGCTTTCTTGTTCTTTATCAGTCTTTACGGCTTACAATAAGACCCGCTATCTTGCTTTACCGATTTTAGAGAGCGATCGCATCTCTTAAGGTAAAACTTAAACGAATTTAGAAAACACTAAGAAATACTGATGCAATCCATTGTGAAAAGTTGGCAACGCATAATTGCCTGTTTGATAGTAGTTGTTTTGTGTATAGGTTGTAGTAAAGTGCCTTCCACTAGCTTCAACCCTTGGGAAATTATTACTGTGCCAACCAACGAGAAGTTGCTAGATATCGCTTTTACCCAAGATTCTCAGCATGGTTTTTTAGTAGGCAGCAACGCCACACTTTTAGAAACTCAAGACGGTGGTAAAAATTGGCAACCCTTGTCCTTAGCACTGGATGATTCTCGATATCGCTTTGATTCTGTCAGTTTTTCTGGCAAAGAAGGTTGGATAGTTGGTGAACCTTCCCTATTACTGCATACCACCGATGAAGGTCGTTCTTGGTCACGTATTCCTTTAAGCGAAAAGTTACCTGGTAATCCCATTTCTGTTCATGCACTGGAAACCAACTCAGCCGAAATGGCTACAGATGTGGGCGCAATTTACAAAACTACCGATGGGGGTAAAAATTGGAAAGCCCAAGTCGAAGCTGCTGTTGGTGTAGTACGGAATATGCAGCGTTCTGCTGATGGTAAATATGTCGCAGTTTCAGCTAAGGGTAGCTTTTACTCGACTTGGGAACCAGGACAAAATGCTTGGGTTCCCCATAACCGCATTAGTTCTCGGCGTGTAGAAAATATGGGTTTCAATGATAATGGCCAACTGTGGTTATTAGCACGCGGTGGTCAGATTCAATTTAGTGAACCCAATAACGCCGAAGAATGGCAAGAAGCTTTATATCCAGAGTTATCCACCAGTTGGGGTTTACTGGATTTGGCATATCGCACACCCGAAGAACTGTGGATAGGCGGTGGTAGCGGTAACTTGCTGCGGAGTACTGATGGTGGTAAAACCTGGGAAAAAGACCGTGATGTGGAACAGGTAGCCGCTAATCTATATAAAATAGTCTTTCTCAGTCCCGACCAAGGATTTATCATTGGCGATCGCGGTGTATTGCTGAAATATAACGCCAGGGCTGAAAAAACTGCGTCAGAAAAAGCAGCTTAGGCATAACCGAAGTTTAAGTGTTAATTCTGATTTATGAGAACAGCGTTGCAAGTTGTAACTCTTTCTAAACTTTGTAGGATAATAAACTCAATAACAGTCTTTGTGAAGGTAGGGATCTAAATGTCAGGTACCACTGGAGAACGTCCGTTTTCGGACATTATTACCAGCATTCGTTACTGGGTAATTCACAGCATCACCATCCCAGCATTATTTATTGCCGGTTGGCTATTTGTTAGCACCGGGCTGGCTTATGATGTATTTGGCACACCTCGCCCTAACGAGTATTACACACAAACACGGCAGGAATTGCCAATTGTGAATAACCGTTATGAAGCCAAGAAACAAGTTGAAAAATTTATTGGAAAGTAGTTTGAAATCATGACTAGCGGAAATAACATCAATCAACCAGTTACCTATCCAATTTTTACAGTTAGATGGCTGGCAGTTCATACCTTGGGTGTGCCAACCGTGTTTTTCTTGGGCGCGATCGCCGCAATGCAATTTATTCAACGCTAGGAGCAAATCATGGAAAGAACGCCCAATCCCAATAACCAACCGGTTGAACTTAACCGTACTTCTTTATACCTGGGATTGCTACTGATTTTTGTTCTAGGTATTCTCTTTTCCAGTTACTTCTTTAACTAACTGGAACTATTTTTGGGAAACTTTGTTTATCTAAAATTTGTGTTGATTTGTTATTAAGGGAGGAGGAAAATCTGTGTCTGCTGGAACTGGAAGAATTCCCCTGTGGGTTGTCGCTACAATCGCAGGTTTAGGCGTAATTACTGTTGTAGGTATCTTCTTCTACGGAGCCTACGCTGGGATTGGTTCTTCACTATAAAAGTGGTTTGAACCTCATAATATAGCAGGAGGACGACAGTCGCTACAACGGAGAGAACCCCCGCAACGCGCTGTCTTCAGAAGGCAAAAGGCAGGAGGTAAAAATCTTATTATTCCTAGCATTCGAGCTTTCCCAATTTCCTGATATATCTGACTACTTCTATATATTCACTGAATTTTCTAGCACTTGTTTAGAAATCAGTACAAGAAAACCGCCTGACTCTTGGAGTTAGGCGGTATTTTAAGTATTAATTGATTGCACAATCTAGTGAATTGTAAGGAAGTGATAATTAATTGGCTACTAAAATTTTTACCAATTAATTATTACTAAATACCTATTTAGGCAATGTCATCACGCTCAATGTATAACAACAGAAACGAGAATGTTGCAATTGGCAGAACCCAACCAATAATAGGTACAAAGATAGGAGACAAGAAAGATGCAGAATAAGCAAAAATTTGGGGGAAAAGTTCAGTGGACATGGTAAAGGTTCCTGTTAAATCACACTACAATTCAAAATGAGCTTACTGCAAATTCAGTCAGATTTTTTAAATTCTAAAGATTTTTAACAAAGTTATGTAAAGCTGTTGTTTACAAACCCAACAATTCATCTAACTGATAATTTGGTAAATCTGGTGGAATTACAGTCCTGACAACCGATGCTTTGTGACTTTCTTGTTGAGTAGATGGATTAAAGGCGATCGCTTCTAAACGAATTTCCACACAGCCAAAGGGAATATTGATCTGAGTCATCACCTCTACACCACCCAAGGCTTTAGGTAGCAAATCTTTGAACACATGAGGGCCATCCAATAACCCGCGAGTTTGGCAATCCTCAATCCACAATTTCACCACCACTGGCGCAGGAACTTCTGGTAGTTCTACACGCACACGCACCGACTGACCCGCAATCAGTTCGCCTGCGGGTATATGTAATTGCGGAATGGGTAAAGGTTCCAATTTTTCGCCATCTAAGGGGAATGACGCTACAGCCGGAATTGACTGCTGTGGTTGCTCGACAAAATGATCTTCGATAGGTTCACTATCAGTATCATCAACCACAATCTCTTGCGCTAACCAAGCTCTCGGTATTTTAATCTTTTGATTTAAGGGTAGCTCTGTTAATGGCAATGAAGAGTTAGATTCCTCAAGAGGAATGTTTTCTGTTTCCACATCCGCCGAGATATTTAGCTCCTCAGATTCTGCTGTAATTATGCTTGTCTCTGGATGTTCCTCAAGCTCAGATTCTACTGTATTTATTTCCGCCTCTGTAATTTCCTCAGTTTCAGAGATATTTAAATTACTCTCTACTTCCGCATTAGCCTCAGATTCACCATGAATAGTTTCTATCCCTGTATCAAGATTTGATGACAAATCAGCCTCAAAACTTGGCATTGGTAAATCAGTCTCTATAAAATCCTCGTCCACAGGAACAGGCTCTAAAACTTCTGTGTTACGGCGTTGCTTTGGTAGAGGCGGAAGTTCAGGTACAACATAGCCTTGGCTCTGCATCCACTTCCTAATTAACGGCGAGGAATAAGGATTAACCTCTGCTATCAATTCTGAGCTTAAGGGAGCAGCTGGTTCTAAGATGGAGTCGTCACTAAATTCCAAACTTGGTGTCACAGGCATTTCTAGCATAGACACAGCAAATAACTCAGAACTAGCTGGCGTTAGTTCTTCCACCACAGAATCATTTACATCCAGGTTCTCCGACTCAGAATCGGTTGAAGTTAAGGTTTCAGCTACGGAATTATCTAAATCTAGATTTTCCAGTTCCAAAGCATCGGTTGAAGTTAACGTTTCAGTTACAGAATCATCTAAATCTAGGTTTTGCAATTCCGAAGTTGAGGAAGCCAAAGTTTCCACCACAGCATTATCTGTCTCTGGGTTCTCAATTTCTGGCTCAACTACCAGAGACTCTTCAAATATCGGAGAATCAGAAACATCTTCTAAATCTGTCGTCTCAGTCGGTGCAGTTTTCCGGCGTTTGAGATAAGGAAAGACATTCCCCGCCATCCACCCTGGACGACTTTTAATTTCTAGCTGTTCTAAGTTAATGGGTGCTAAAGGGATGGGAGGTGTCTGGTCTTGCAAATCCCCTTCTTGTTGTCCTTCTGGGGGAACCTCTGTTAACTCATCATTAATTGCGATCGCACTTGTTTGATTTTCTGGTAACTTGGGCAATTGTGGCGATCGCCAATCTCCTGACTTTTTCAGAGACAACAAATTAATTTGCGGCGGTAAAGGCTGGCTTGGTGATGGCAGAATAGTTTGCGGTTGTGTAGCAGTAGTTTTGACCAGGTTAAACAGTTCCAAACCCAAGCTGACCGATGTTTCTGGCTCTTGACTCGGTAGAGAAACCGCTAAAGTACTAGAGTTATCAAAAAAGTTTTGCTGATAAGATTTTGCCACTGTAGCGATCGCTAATAATTCTGATACATCCGCCGTAATTGTAAAAGAGCTATTAGCTAACAATGTGACATCATCAAAATCACTGATTGCGCCATATAAACTGAGTTCACCCAAAAGCAGTTTAGATTCACAATCAATCGGAATATTAATGGCCGAGTTAATTGCAAAAGGCAGTACATTATCTGCTAAAGGTTGCCTTACCTGAGCCAAAACTTCTGAACTTAAAGGTGAGCGTAGCTCAATTTTGGCTTCTAGTGCATAAAAAGTAGTGGGGTACTGTAGCTCATCTTCCAAATCAGGCTGTGTTTGTAACTCCACAGTGGCATTAATGCTGAGTCCTTGTCCCCAACGCGCCACATAGTTTTCTTGCTCTAAAGTCAGCTTGAGTGGTGGTAATGGTTGTATCGTTTCCTCCTCTTCTAGCTGCTCATCCTCTAACAACAAGGTGGGTAAAGCTTGATCTATTAAACTTTGTAATATTTGTTCTGCTGTTTCACCTTTTAGCCATACCGGACTTACAGGTTGATCAATACCATATTCTGATTTTTCACCAGAAAATTGAGCCACAACCAAGCTACCATCAGGGATTTCTGCGGGAGTTTCCGCAAAAGCCGATTCACTCACAACCAAGTTATGAGTCGAAATTTCTTCTTCTGTGGTGACTGACAAAGTATCATCGCTTGTAGGTAAAGTTTCTTGTACTGACACTTCACTTACCTGCGAATTATGCTCAGAGATTTCCTCGGTACTTACTAATAAAGTGCGATCGCTCGTAGGTAAAGTTTCTTGTACATACAAGTCATCATCAGAAATTTCCTCAGTACTTACTGATAAAGTGCGATCGCTGATAGGTAAAGTTTCTTGTACATACAAGTCATCATCAGAAATTTCCTCTGTGCTGACAGTTTCTTGTCCCGAAACTGCACTTACCTGCGAGTCATCATCAGAAATTTCCTGTGTGGTTTCCGATAAAGTGCGATCGCTTACTTCACTGACAGACAAGTGATGATCAGGAATTTCTTCTCTAGTAACGGCAAATGTTTCATCATTTGTAGATAAAGTTTCCGCCGCCAATTCGCTGTTTATGGAATTGCTATCAGGAATTTCGGCTGGGGTGACAGATAAAGTGCGATCGCTGGTAACTAAATTTGCTTCTACAGGTAATTCATCTAAATTACTCTCAGGGACTGCTTCTGCCTTTGTCGTAATAGCATTATCACTGGCAATTGACGCAATTTCCGCCGAAAGTTCGTTAGTCACTAAGTCGCTATCTGTCTTCACCTCTGTAGTTGGAGAAATTGACTGACTACCAGCACTGATATCAACCTGATGAATATTAGGAGTATCCGGCAAAGAAATTATGAAAAAGTCAAGAGAATTTGGCTCTAAATTCCCACCACCAGATAATTTATCGACTTCAACTTCTGCCTGTTGAGACAAGACTTGTAGATAAACACTTTGTTGCCAAGATTTACCAAAAATATCTGACATCAAATCGCCAGAACAGCGTAATTCCCATAGTCCTGGCTTCAGCAGCGTAAAGGGAATCACCGCCATTAAACCTTCGGAATTAGTGCGCCGCGATAACTTTTGAATCCGTCGTTTTGGGGGAACTTCATGAGTTGTAGAGTGAGTTACCCGTACTTCCACATCTGTATTTGGCAGGTTAGAACGAGCTAAAACTCTGTACCGACCCTCTAAAATTTGTAGATTTGGCGATTCTAAAGTGTGCCAAGAGCGATCGCCCTGTTTCTGGATGAGAAATTGCCAGTGTTCCATTTTGAGTGATGCCCAGACCGAAGAGCAGCTGAGTAATATTTTGCATTATTTTGCTTGCAAGTTTACCTCAGCAATTTATAATTGCATCACTTAATATCATGTTTTGAGCCAAACACTAACATTTTTTTATCAATTGGCACATATCACAACAGATCAAACGCCAATAGTCAGCAAGAAACCAGATAGTATCCAAATAATTAAACAGGGTCAAGACAAACACTACCCAATCACTACAAACTTGATCGGATAGATTGACTTCACCCAGCTAATTAAAAATTTATTGATATAATTTGAGCAATTTACGGAAATTTCAGTCGTCAAACTCCATAAAGGCTGTGATAGTAAGCCAAAATTTGCTGCACACGTTGTCGGCTTGCAGGACGAGAGTTAGGCGACCAAGATATCCATAAACCATCAATTTGACTTTGGTTGTAATCAAATTGTTGAGATGACTGGGGAATTAAACCCGCCTCAACTCCTTCAACTTGACGTAAATGAGCAGCTATCTCTCGATAGACAGCTAGAGGTAAACCAGTAAATTCAAATTTTTCCTGAGTATCCATCCTTAAGATGCTCCAACAGCAGTTAGATTTTGGGTTGGTAGAGTTGATGAAATTGCATTGCCATTAGCAGCCGATGTGACTGATGGCGTTGAGTTAGTCGGGGCTTCTCCTACCATTCTGGCAACTTCAATACCGTATTGTTCCAGAATCACGATCGGATTTGAACCCTGATTCATTTCAATGCGTTTAATCAACAAACCATTTGCTAATCGCTGTCCCGCTTGTACATAGCGGCTAGAAGGCTCATTGGGAATTTTAATAATAGCTTGGGGTTCTCTACCAATCAAAACTACACCAGTCACCACCACTGATTTAGCCAAATCTGGTTGGGGTGTAGAGGGTAATACAGAACTAAAAGGGTTGCTAGGAACAACCTGCGGCAAAACCTTGGGCAGAATGGTGGTAGTTCCCGCCAATGCAATAGGAGTTTTTTTAGTACTAGCAGTACTGATTGGCACTTTGCGATTTTTGACAATAGCTACCGATAAAGGAGGTAAGCGAGGAATTTGCTTGACGTTAGGATTTTTGCCAACTTCAGCACTAGTTGGGGTAACAAGCTGGGCAAATGGATCTGGCCTTCCCTTAGTTACCAAATCTATCCGGGTTTTACCATCAGTGGGTTGAATTAATGTAGGAGAGGTAAAAGCAACGTTAGTGACCTTTTTTGTGGACACCACAGGGTTATTAAACGGTTGAGCCGCCGTGGCTGGTGGTGTTTTAGCAGGTGGCGCTGCGGCCGGGGCTGCGGCGGGTGGTGCTGGTGTTCCTGGAGCCGTTGGAGCCGGCGCAGGAGTACTAGCTTGTGGTGTGCTTTCTGATGCACATCCAGCGATCGCCAAAGTTAGAATAGTTGCAATTGCAATTTTTGATTTTCTGCCCATTGGCTGTTCTCAAAAGCTATAGAAAATTTGTTTGTGGAAATTAACTAAGCCTGTATTTATTTCAGGCAAAGTATTTCACCTTTATAACCTAAATTATTAAATTTTAAGGGCTGGTTTCTACATAATTAAACCAGTACAAATACGGTTTTATTTTGCTGATGTTCAATCATCTGCTGTACACATCAGATGTTTCAATAAATCCAACCCTTTTTTTACTCTCCGAGAAACCGTCACAACACTAATGCCCAAGTGTTCTGCTACTTGTTTTTGTGTCAAATCCTGCAAAAAGACACATTCTAAAACTTCTCTAGTACACTGTTCGAGTTGAAACAATGCTTGTTGTAAACGCAGTTGGTCTTCTTGCGCCAGTTGAAAGCTGCGGTAATGAGGATCAGGAACTAATTCTCCTAGACTAGTAGCACCTTCTTCGGAGTCTTGAACTGGCACATCTAAGCTGAGAGGAGCGCGATTAATCCACGCTAATTTGATTTCTTGCCACTCACTAAGAGTAATTTCCAATGCTGCTGCTAATTCAGCATCTGTGGGTTGGCGATTATATTTTTCTCGTAAAGAACGAGACACCCCAATTGCTTGTTGTTGTATTGCTAAATAGCGTCTGGGAATCCTGACGGTCACGCCTTTATCCCGCAGGTAGTGTTGAATTTCACCACGAATATAGGGAATGGCAAAGGAACTAAAAGCGTGACCTTTAGAAATATCAAATCTTTCAATAGCTCGAATTAAACCTAAACAACCAACCTGCAGTAAGTCATCATAACTTTCACGACATTGATTAATCCAGTAATGAGCTTCTTTTCTTACCAGTCCAAAATTTAGTTTTACCAGTTGGTTGCGAATATGTTCTGAGCGAGATTGCTTATATTCTCTCAACAACTGCCAAACTTCATGCTTCAGTTCGTTGGTGGCTGTGGTAGGCATAGCACCGGATTTATTTAGCAAATAAACAGTAGGGTAAGTGCGTTTAAACAAGCCAAGATTACAAAATTTCACAGCAAGTAACAGGCTATATGCACATGTAAAGGCTTTTGTCGTCATATAGCACTGCTACTACTATGAAATTTTGAACAATCAAGCAATATTTAAATCGGCAAAATTGTTTTTTAGTTATTTAGAATTGGTTATTATCTGTAGCCAATCAAAAACTACATAGCAACAAAATATAAAATAATTTACTTAATTTCAAACCGAGATTGTACTTAATTTGTTTACCTGGGTATGAAGTTTGTTTGTGATTATTTTTTTACCTGAATGAAAGGTAATTTTTCAGTATGCTTACGGTATCTCACAAAAGAATTAATACAATTTTTACAAATATTCAATAGACCTGAATTTAAGGTAGGGAATTGGGAGTAGTGAGTGGGGAGTAGTGGCGTGTGTATGTATCCAAAACAATTACACCCCTATACCCTTACCCCCATACACCCATCTCAACGCATAATATTTAAGTTCTGAACAGCAATAAAAAAAGGGCAAAAAGCCCTTTAGTTGTGAAATATGTGGCCATTTAGGTCAATTTAGCTCAAAATCCACCTGTCCATTTTCTAAAGACTGATTTGAAGCCTAATGGCTTTAAATTTTGATCTTAAATGCCAGCAATGTGCTGAGTTTAAGAACGAGTAGATTCTACTCTGGCATAGAATAAACCGCGAATCTTCACTTCCTTGGGTTCACCGGCTCCTAAGTCAGTATCAGATGGTTGTTCACTCTCAAAAGTACCTGCAATTTCACCGCTAGAACTATCTATTTTAGCTACTTGCAGAGAAATCTTGCCTTTGAGAATATCAGCACGCTTCACATTTGCACGGGTGAGTTCTTCGTCATCTGCTTGAGCAGGAAGAGCCACAGCATTATCATAGCCAGTCACAATACCGCGACCTTTGGGGTCTAGGAAGGCAGCACCACGGTAAGAAGGCACTTTAAATTCGCCTTCAAAATCTGTAGAAGTATTGATGCTGGTCAAACTAGGTTGTGTTTGAGCTACTAAGTTTTTAATGGTGAAGAGGAAAGGTACTCGCTCACCACCAGGAAGTTGAACTGTAATCGCTTGGAAGTCTAGACCATCTTCTTCAACAAAAGTCAAGCTACCATCTGAGTTGAACTTCAGTGGCCCTTGTACTTGGTCAATGGTAGAAGTGTATCTGGTTAACAATTTGCCAGTTACAAATTCAGCTATTTGGCGTTTATTAGCTGGTTCTTCTTTGACAAAGAAATTAGTAGGTTCCAAGCACAGTTCTTTAATGGCGTAAGACTGGCTACTGTCAAGGGGAATAGAGCCACGGCTGGTTTCTGCCAATTGAGGACATTTGTTAGCCAAGCCTGTTCCACGAATTTGTTCGTAGGTGAGTACTTCTCTAACACTAGCCTCTGGAGCATCACTGCAAGCAGTTAATAGCCCCAGGCATAAAGCCAAGAATGCAACAATTAAAGCGCGATACCTCATGGTCAACCTCAATGTCAAAAATTAATATCTAAGTTGTAAAACTGCACGAAGTTTTGATCTCTGACGAAAAGCAGTCCTCACTGACAGCAAGCTGTTCCCGAAAGTTAGGCTTTGCTGCATCAATGACGCTTTTAACGTCGCTCCGACCTCTCACCTTGCAACTACTATAGGCATTTGCAGGGTTTTTTGAAGTCGTTCTGTATTATGTATGTATTGCCACTACATACAGCCCATTGCTTTATAGGGAAATCAGCCAGATCATACGATTTTTTTTAACTCAAAATCAAAGCACTCTAGTTTAAAGTAGGAAGTCTTTGATCCTATCTAGCTTCCTGAGAGGCTGTAATCAAAGCCACCACTCTCTTTTGCTGAGAATTGCTATGTTCTGCAATTTGTGTTGAGTGAGCAAAATTAGTTTAGGACTGAGGCCGCAAGATTGTTTGTTGAAGTAGGACTGACAAAAATCAAGGGTTTGGGAAGGGTGTAGGGGTGTATGTATCCAAAATCCTTACACCCCCATACCCTTTCACTCCTACACCCAATCTCTACAGACTATTTTTGTGCGTAATACCAATTTGAAAAAAGAATGCGACAAATGGATGACTCAAAAGCTTACCTATCAACCCTTACCCAATCCAAAATCTAAAATCTAAAATCCAAAATGGTATAAGTCCTGACTGGGTGTAAGGAGTTCAGCTAAAAATAATTCAACAGCCACTCCTAGAAGCTTGCACAAGCCCTATCTTTCTGACTGTGAGGATTATGTATAGGTAAGAGGCGATCGCGCCTGAAAGCTGACAATCTTCGGTAAATTTGAGTAGACCTAATTTTGACAGAGAGAGTTGCATGAGCAACAAAAGTTTTGAATCAATAGATTTTGTCGAGCAACTAGAGAAGATTGCCACAGCTGTACATGATGTAGCGAGAGATTGCCAAGGAAATCCATTGGCGCTGTTGACCTTGCTGCGGCAGTTGGAGTATTTACATCGCTCAATTCGGGATGGTGCTTTTCAGGATAGCCTACCCGATAATCGCCAGCAACTTTACTCACTCCTGAAAGATATTGAGTCTGAGGGTGGCTGGCCTTACATTGAAAGAATGAGATTGCATACGTTTTTAGTAAATTTGCAACCAGAGGTGATAGCAGAAAACGGCGATTAAAAAGCTTGAGGCGCGATCGCACTGACTTACCTCAAGGGAAATTTTGATTGACTGCGATTAATTCCATCACACAACAAGCGATCGCCCCCCTCGACATTGTAGTTGTGGTTGAGGTAATTCTCGGCCCAGTTACAACCATGCAGCAGTAAGTCTTCCAAATGTAAGTTCCACAAAATAATTGTGTTGTCATCACTTGCCGATGCTAATGTCTGTCCATCAGGGCTAAAACTCACGCTCAGAACTGGGGCGCGATGGCCAGTCAAGGTTTTAATTAACTTGCCATCTCGACTCCACAATTTGACTGTACTATCCCAACTAGCAGCAGCCAATAATTCACCATTCGGACTGAATGTCACGGAATTCACACTATCGCTATACCCCTTTAACAGTGTTTTTAACAAAGTGCCATCGCGTCGCCATAATCTGACGGTGTTATCCCAACTAGCAGAAGCGATTAATTGGTCAGTTGGGCTGAAACTGACACCCAATACCCAACTGTCATGGGGCGAAAATGTTTTGATCAAGGTGCCATCACGCCGCCAGAGTTTGACGGTTTGATCATCACTAGCGGAGGCCAGCAACTGACTATCAGGACTAAAGTTAACGGCATTAACCCAACCTTGGTGGCCCACTAAAGTTGTGATTAATTGACCATCACGACTCCAAAGTTTAATGGTTTTATCTTTACTCGCGGATGCTAATAACTGGCCATCAGGGCTAAAACTCACACCCATGACGCTATCTGTATGTCCTTGTAAGGTTTTGAGTAAAGTACCATCGCGCCGCCAGAGTTTAACTGTTTTGTCATAACTACCGGATGCGATTAATTCACCGAAGGGATCAAAACTCACACTAGGAACTTTCTCTGTATGCCCAACTAAGGTTTTGTAAAGTCTGGTGGTGGCTTCGCCATTGATAATTTCTCTTTGCCAGAGTTTGACAGTGCGATCGCGGCTACCAGAAGCCAACATCTGCCCATCAGGACTCCAAGCCACACTCAAAACTCGATCTTGATGCCCCCGCAAAATTGGTAACGAGGGGGCATTTAAACTCCAGAGTTTGACACTCTTGTCATAACTTCCTGATGCCAAGATTTTGTTATCTGGGCTAAAAGCCACACTGGCCACTGCATCACTATGACCTTTAAAAGTTTTAATTAATGCACCTGTACTACTCCACAGATTAACCGTATTGTCATCACTTCCTGACGCTAACTTTTGTCCATCAATGCTGAAGCTCAAGCTCCAAATTGTACTGGTGTGCTGTTCTAAATTTTTATAAGCTTGAAAGTCAAAGTTATTGTCGCTATTTTGCTGGCGCTGCCACAATTTAATGATTTTGTCTCTACCTGCTGATGCAATCATTTGCCCATCTGGGCTGAACGCCACAACGGTTACACCATTTTGATGACCAGACAGTGTTTTTACGAGTGTGCCATCACGCCGCCAAATTTTGACAGTGCGATCGTCACTAGCAGAGGCAATTAATTGACCATCAGGACTAAAGCTGACCCAATTCACCCAGTCTTGATGCCCTTTGAGGACTTTGACTAAGGTACCGTCCTTGCGCCAGAGTTTGACTGTAGCATCTCGATTGCCTGTGGCTAATAACTCGCCATCGGGGCTGTAAGTTACGCAATAAACCCAATCGCGGTCTATTAGGGTTTTGGCTGGTTGTAAGTCAAATTCACCAGTTACGGGGTTTTTCTGCCAGATTTGCACGGTTTTATCAAGGCTGGAAGATGCCAGACTTTGCCCATCTGGACTAAAACTCACACTGGTAACGGACTCAGTATGCCCTTTGAGGGTTTGTAGTAAAGTGCCATCAGATCGCCAAAGTTTCACCGTTTGATCCCGACTACCCGATGCCAAGAATTTACCATCAGAACTAAAGGCGACACCCCAAACAATATCAGTGTGTCCTTCCAAACGATTTAATTCAGAAACGCCATAAACTGCCTGTTGTAAAGCAGTTACTACACGCATTCGAGTTTCTGGTAATACTTCGTTGGCTTGTTTTAGCTTTCTCCAGGCGCGTAACCCTTCTAGGAGGGCATCAAATTCTTTATTGGAGGCGAATAAAGCTTCACTTGTGGCTGCGATCGCGCTAATTTTTAAATTAGTTTCACTACGTTCTGCCCGAATTGTTTGACGAATGGCGGCGCGTTTTTGCAAGTCAGCTTGCCACCACAAAGCCGCTATGGTTCCGCCCATGACTGCCAAAATCACACCTGCTATGCGTGCTTCCCGCAACCGCCGTTGCAAAATCAAATTCAGATGTTCTTGGGAAAGCTTTTGGGCGACTTCGGCGCGTTTTTTTTCAGATTTGACTTTTTCCAGTTCCGCAACTATGCCGTAGCTATTGCGTTGACGAATTGGTTCGACTAAATAATCATGGACTAATTGATAGCGATCGCCCAACTCTTCACGTAAGCGCAAAATCAACCCTGAGCCTACCAAAATTTCTAGAATTAGCTCCCAATTTGATGGGGTTCCTGATGTTTGATAAATATGTGAGCTTAAAGCAATGGCTAAATCAGATTTAGTCTTGAGAGGACGAAAACCTTTTTCATCAGTGAGTTCAAATAATAATTGCCAACTCAATTCTTCATTTTCTTGCCCACAATCTTTAATTACTTCCTCCAGCCAACGCTCTACTAACTTTGCCGAACCACCACAAATTTTGTATTGTTCTAGTGTGGTAATATTTTCTGCTTGTAACTGCACTCCCACAATTTGCAGTTCAATTGGATTGACTTCTTTGGCTTCCCCTGCTAAATCTTGGACTAGTTGATGAATTAATTCATCACTCATTTCATAGTGAGAGCGTTTGATAAAACTATAAATAATGCCTGTCGTATTTTCTATAGAAAATCTTCCTAGATAATAACGAATGTCTTTATCTAAAATATTTTTATTAATTACGCCTAAATCATATAAATTATCTGTATTTTCCTTGCCAAGACGCTCAAACTCCAATAAATAATGCAAATAATCTTCACGCAAGGAAATAATTATTTTGACATAAGGAATATTTAAACAAGCACTAAAAAAATTATAAAATTCTAATCTTTGGTCAGCGTTACTAGTAAAGAAAAATTCTTCAAACTGGTCAAAAATAATCACAATAATATGATTACCTTCAGTTGCTAGACGTAACTTTTCTAGTAAGATAGTCGAGTTGAATTCCACCGCAATTGGTAATTCTGATTGTGCTAAGGCTTGATTGATACTTCGTCCTAAAGCTGTTACCCAATCTGTGTATCCAGATAAAACAATAGGTAAAGGAATCCTTTCACCAATCACTCTTGCCTTTAAAGCCGGAACTAAACCTGCTTTAATTGTTGAACTTTTACCAACTCCTGACTGTCCATGTATAATGGTCAATTTATGGTCAGCACGGGTAATTCTTTCAATTAACCGATTAACATCTTGCAGCCGTCCTGAAGCCGCAATTTCTTGAGCAATATCTTCAGGAATAAAGGGAATTGTTTGGGTATCTAAAACCGGGTTAATTCGATAACGTTTGGGCTGTAACTGACTTGCGCCAATAAATACACGAAAGCCATATTGATGTTCTATGTGAATTTTTTCTTGCTTGAGATTGAAGGCTTCGGCATAATCATGACGCTCAAAAAAGTATAGCGATCGCAATTCCTCTAAAATTTCTAAATACAGCGATGGTTCATACTGTAATTCACAAACAACTCTCGCCCATTCTAAATGACTAATAGCCTCTTCCCACTGCCCTAAATGTCTCTGCGTCCGCGCTAATAATAAAAGATACCAACTTTCTTGTTGACGAGAAACTTCTGTAGCTAATTCTGCAATTGAAAGGGCTGTACTGGCTAATTCATGAGCCATTACCCAATTATGGCGCGATGCTGCTACTTCTGTTAAAAAACCATAACTTTGGGCAACTTTAGAGGTATTACCATAGGTTTCATGCAGTCGTAAAGCTTTTTGGGCTAATACTTCTAATTCGTCCCAATATTTGAGACGTTGTAGCATTTCACAAGCAGGGATAATAAATTTTGCTACTAAGTCTTGCCTTTGTAATTTTTCTAATAAATCTAAACATTTTTGAAACCAGGAAAGAGCATGTTGACAATAGTTACTATTTGTAATTTGATGTAAGTCAGCCATCCGGCGATAACACAAACCAAGATGAAATAAAACTATCGCCTGCCGAATGCGATAAGCGGAGTTACATTCATTCTTGTCATCAATACCCTCTACTTTCGGAACAGCTTCATTCTCTCTTTTTCCATCTCTCTGCCATAAACTTAAGCTTCTTTGATAATGACCTAATGCACTATTAATTTGGTCATTAGCGTATTTATCTCGACCTAAGACAAATTCTAAACTAGCTTCTAAACCAGGCTCTAACTGCACATTATACAGACGTAATAAATCATTTCTAGCTGCATCAATTTCATGACGATGTTGCGACTTTGGGGCTAAATTCAAATCAGCATTAGACAGAAATTTCTCTGCACCTACTTCTAAAAATTTAGCAAATAGCGATTCTGTCTCTTGACGGATTAAAGCAATTAAATCTTCCTTGGCTAATTCAAACTTAATCGTGGTAGCAGCCCAACTTTTAAAATCAGGTGCAAGCTTAGTGAGCATTGTTGCTACTTCATCTTGTAGCCACAACACTACAGGAAAAGGAAAAGTAGCTGTATAAATATCTCTAGCTTGATTCAGACTTGTTAATAAATCTTCCAGCACCAGAATTGATTCTAGACCAAAAACCATGACTGCCGATGGTAAAGCATCAGTCATGACAGCAGGATTATCTAGAGATAATTTACTGATGATTGTTGTATGTAAGGCTTTAGTTGCTGGTTGTAAATAAATTTCTTTTAAATTGATATCTTTTGTCAGAGAGCGAATGCTTTCTAGCATTTGCTCTCTTAAATGGCTGTAATTACATCGCACTAAAATCAGAGCAAATTGCCCTTTAGAAAGTTTGATTGAGCGAACTAATCTTTGTAGAGAATGTTGATTCTGATTCACGCTCTCTATTGTGAATGGGGATTTTTTCATATCTCAAAACTGGAATACAGCCTCAACAGAAGAAATTGCTCATTATAAATTAGTCATTAGTCAAATTCACCTAGACTAATGACTGATACTAATAATTATTTGCTTGCTCAGTTTTATTACCTTTTTTGCTGCCAAGCCAAGACTTTTTCGGTTTCTGCTAATGCTGGGCTAATCCCAAACCAACGACCCACAGGATCGCGGTATTCAAATAAATACATGCTTCGCAGCAAACTTTGATATTCAGACTCACCTTTAACGCTTTGCTGTTGCACTACTTCAAACAATAGTTCCCACTGATATTCATCAATGGCTAATAGCAAATCATCACGGTAATCTTTAATGACTGCTTCTAAACATTGTGCCGAAAAAGGCGGGTCTTGTCGTTGCAAGCAGCTATATAGCAAGCCTAATAAGTTACGGATATGTCCGCCACTCACGCGACATAAACGGTCAAGGGTTTCAGGATGTTCAAATAATTCTGTGATTAATGAAAGTCTTTCATTATAAGAAACTTCTGGAAATGCTCTAGCTAAGACTAACTGACGCAGTAGCAACATCCCCGGTTCGTAATCACTACCATCTCTTTGTTTAACTCTCACCATTGGTAAGACTTTTGGTGAAATACCTCCACCCAAGCGGTTTTTGAGTGTTTCATACTCATTCGAGAAAATTAACGCTAGGGGAATGGTGTAGACGACGTGACATTTGAGTCGGCGTAATTGTTCACCCCGGTCGATAAAGAGATATTCTGGTTGTGTCCGCCCAGATGCTAAGGGACGCATATCAACTCGATCTAAATTATCAACAATGACAACTAGACCTTTTTGACCACGGAGTTTTAGTTGTTCAACGGCTTTTTCTAAAACTTCTTCGTTAATTGCTTGCAAAATGCTGTTAGTACGTGGTTCTAAATATTGTCGGAGTTGATTTCGCGCTTGGGCGCTATCTTTGGTTTTAGCGGTAATTTTGGCAATCCCCAGAGATAATTCGGCTTCTCCAGAAAGTTCTATGGGGCTTTGTAAAAAATCTCCGATTTCTTTGAAGAGGTTGATGAAGTAGTGTGGTTGGACTTTGATTTTAATTGCTTCTAAACTGGCGCTGACTTGACGAGCTACACTCAGTAAAATATCGCTGACATCAATATCAGCCATATCTAGGTCTTGACTGGACTCAAAGTAAACTACGTGGAATCCCACTGCTTCTAGTTCGGCTTTGAGGCGTTGTAATTCTGTAGACTTGCCGCAACCAATATGACCTGTAAATAACTGACAGGTAGGTTCATCGGGAGAAATACGGCTGATAGTCCGTTGCAATTCTTCCACAATCTTGCAGCCACGGACATCAGCGAAATCTATATAGTACTGCTGATCACTGCGAACGCTCATATTGAGCGCATAGCTAGGGTTACATGCTTTATAAAAGCGTGACAAATAATCTGTATTGATCATTTAGATGTAGATGCAGTTGGAGATACGGTGTTGTTTGTCTGTTTATATACAAAGTATTCCTAGTCAATGATAGTTATTTTGTTAACTCACTTCTGGGCTGTGAATTATGGGTGGATAGCAGTTTGTAATTTTTTGCTACCAGTAACTATCAGAACAAGACTAGAGCCACTATTGTCCCTGATACTTACAGTATATCCATCTTTTATTTGTATTATGTGTAGCTTTTGACAATCTTTAAGCTTCTAATCAACTGAATATCTGGTTATAAAGGAAGTCAATAATTTTACTAAAAAGCAAGAATTTACAAGTCGTTTTATTGCTAAATGATTACGTAATTATGCATAGTCGGATTTGGATGCAGCCCCACAGTTTAATGCTTGTCACATTTTTGATGTTGAATATGGGGCATAACTCAGATCGCGCTTCTTGTTTAATGATGGGCGATGTTTACAAATCAAATAAGATTGCTATAATGTCGGACTCAAGATTGTGTTGTGTCGCTTGAGTTAGATGTAGATCACAAGCAGGACTGACGCACAAAAATTAGCTGTGGAGATTGGGTGTCAGGGTGAAAGGGTTTGGGGTGTAAGGATTTTAAATAAGTACACCCCCATACCCCTGAACCCTTGCCAAAACTCTTGATTTTTCGTTTTGATGCGGTAAGTCCTACACAAGATTGCTTTGGCCACAAAACATCTGTATCTACAAAGTTAGCTAGATTTTTTGACACTGAGTGCGATCTGCATCACATAACAGCATAACTACTGCAAAGCAGTTATATATTTTGCATACACAGAATAATATTTTTGTCAATAATTATTCTCTAGTCAAGTTTATGGCGATCGCAGTGACGGTAATTCACTAAAATCAACTTAACTCAACGGCAACTCCGCACTGCAAAATAGAATAGGCAAAATTTCTCATAGCTAATCCCGATGCTCAAGGGGTTGATAAATTTAGCCAAAAATTGAGAATGTCATCAATAAGAGGTGAGAATGGCAGGTATTGTATCCGTTTCTCAAACAGATTTGTCCCAGCGCCGCAAAAAACTACGTCGCCAGCGACAAATGAAAGTTATCCAAGCTATTTGGCGAACTTTGGCTATTAGTGGTTTAGCTGGTGGGTTGCTTTGGGTAGCCCTACAACCTGTCTGGGTACTGCGTGATCCCAAACAAATTGTGATCAAAACTGGAAATCAAGTCCTCCCAGAAACAGCAATTAAGTCAATGTTAAAGCTGTCTTATCCGCAATCTTTATGGAAAGTTGAACCTGGAGCGATCGCAGATTCTTTGAAAAAACAATCAACTATTGCTCAAGCTACTGTGACTCGTCGTCTGTTGCCACCGGGATTAATCATCGAAATCCAAGAACGAGTACCTGTAGCTGTAGCCCAAAGACCTACACCAAATAATCAACCGAAAAACAAACAGTCATCTACTGGCTTACTAGATGCTAATGGTGTTTGGATACCGTTAGAAAAATATACATTGGTAAATCCTAAGTTGAAGTTGCCCAGCCTGAAAGTGATTGGCACACCAGAACAATACCAACAGTCTTGGAGTCAACTGTATCCTTTGCTAAGTCAAAGTTCCGTGAAAATTATGGAAGTTAATTTTCAAGATTTGGCAAATTTAATCCTGAAAACTGAAATTGGTAATGTACATTTGGGTACTCCTAGTTCTCTATTGCCAGCACAAATCAAGATACTGTCGCAACTGCGAAATTTACCAGCCAAAATTAATCCTAGTCAAATAGAGTATATTGATCTCAAAAATCCTGATTCGCCCATAGTACACATGATCCAAAAAACTCCAAAGGCTGACTCTCAAATCCCTTAGCAAATCATCTATATTAACTTTTGTGTATCAATTCCTCTCAGTAAATTAAGAAATTTGATGCTAATAGATAAATATATAAGTTTATTGATAATTTTGCATATTTTGACAACACACTCAAAATATTAGGATGAAATTTTCATGCGGTGTGACAGGAGGCTTAATTTGCAAGTCTCCTTTGTCGCTATCAGTCTATAGTTCCCTGGCACTGTCAAATCTAGTGATAGGTAGATATAAGATAAATTTCAGATTTGAGGTTGTAATTATCGCCAATGGTGAAATCTATCAACTATATTATTAAAGCAGATAAGACGCGCTACCTTGTGTCTTTTGCAATTATGTTATTTGCACAATTATATAAGCTGAGTGTGCTTTTTAAGCTCATTGAGCTTGTATTTGACAATGTAAAACTAGTCAAGACTACATATGATAGAAGTAAAAGTAATCATAGTTTTGAGTATTATTTGATATTAAGAAATCATAAAAATTACTCATTAAACTCAAGAAAAGCGAAATTTACCGCCCAAAAAAACATTACAGGTAGTTGTAAAATTAATGACCAACTTAAATCGTCACCAAAAATCATGGGAGGGCATTCAGTATGCAAAATGTATACTGTGCCAATTTGGCAACATAGTAGGAAAGCTATTAATAGCTTGTTGAATTTAGACAGATCAACTTTAGGTAAATGTAGGTATACTTCTCTAGAATTAGTTGGGCGATCGCTGGCTTTAATCGCCGACTTACAGATTGACAAGCTTGTTAAAGTTGCCAATCATAATCAAAATACAAGAGCAGTACCTATAGATTTTGGCAGTGTCAAACTATAGTTGATTCTGCGGTGAGTAGCACCCGGAAAAGTCGTTTATCTACCTTTCACAAATCCAATGACGCTTGATAATAACCAAGGGCTTACCTATAAAAACTCCCAATCTGTGGGACAGCCAGGATTTTCACTGGCAGTAAACTCAAATAATCCCTTTAATCATTCTGGGCTGAACTTTGCTCAAGGCCCAGACAGTAAAAAAATATCTTTAGAAAATAGCCGCATTGGCGAGATTGTTCCCGGTAGAGTTGCCAACATCAAAGTCATTGGCGTTGGTGGTGGTGGTGGTAATGCCGTTAATCGGATGATTGAGTCTGATGTAAGTGGTGTGGAGTTTTGGTCAATTAATACTGATGCTCAAGCTTTGACTTTAGCTGGAGCGCCCAGTCGCTTGCAAATTGGGCAGAAGTTAACCAGAGGCTTGGGTGCTGGGGGAAATCCAGCCATCGGTCAAAAAGCGGCGGAAGAATCACGCGATGAAATTGCCACAGCTTTAGAGGGTGCTGATTTAGTATTCATCACGGCTGGGATGGGTGGTGGAACCGGAACAGGTGCTGCGCCAATTGTGGCAGAAGTAGCCAAAGAAATGGGTGCTTTGACAGTTGGTGTGGTCACACGGCCATTTGTGTTTGAAGGTCGCCGCCGCACTAGCCAAGCCGAACAAGGTATTGAAGGACTGAAAAGTCGGGTAGATACACTGATTATCATCCCCAACAATAAATTATTAGAAGTAATTCCCGAACAGACACCTGTACAAGAAGCCTTTCGCTATGCAGATGATGTGTTGCGTCAAGGGGTACAAGGGATCTCTGATATTATTACCATCCCTGGGTTAGTCAACGTTGACTTTGCAGATGTGCGAGCGGTGATGGCTGATGCGGGATCAGCATTGATGGGAATTGGAATTAGTTCGGGAAAATCACGCGCTAGGGAAGCTGCGATCGCCGCAATTTCTTCTCCGTTGCTAGAATCTTCTATTGAAGGTGCTAGAGGAGTAGTCTTTAACATCACTGGTGGCAGTGACTTAACCTTACATGAAGTGAACGCAGCCGCAGAAACAATTTATGAGGTAGTTGATCCCAACGCCAATATTATTTTTGGAGCAGTAATTGATGACCGTTTACAAGGAGAAGTCAGAATTACTGTGATTGCGACAGGGTTCACTGGTGAAGGCCAAGCAGCACCACCACAAAACGCCAGCAACCCCCGCGTTGCACCGCCACCCAAAAAATCAACCACACAATCACCAACAGCTAATCCATCAACACCAGTTGTGGAACCGAAAGAAAAATCAGGTTTAGACATTCCTGAATTTCTGCAAAGACGGCGTACACCACCACGTAATTGAAGGATCTTGGATTCGAGATATGAGATCAAGTTTGCAGTCTCAGATAGCACTGAGTACTGTATAAAACTTGTTAATGACTAAATTGCATCAGGAACAGAAATTATTCTGTTGCTATTTTTGATTTGGCGAATTGGTGAAAACACTCGTCCACACTATTTACAGAATAAATTTATTTGGGCAAAAGCCTGCTGGCTTTGATGTCCTAGTTTTGTATTTAGAAAAAATTTTGAGTAGATTAACGATTGATTTTCAGGTAATTGGCACCTGTCTCAAAAGCTCTCAGCCTTACTTGACAGGTGCGATCGCTCAAATTATTTGATTGATTCTAGAGTGACTTAACAGTAGATAACCAAGGCTGACTGGGAATATTCAAAACAATTGCAATTATTTTATTTTTTAGCTTGTAGACGCTGTTCCACCCATTGAATTACCTGATGCCCTAAACGAGTACCACTTAGTCTGTCAATTTCCCGCACTCCTGTGGGGCTGGTGACGTTGACTTCTGTGAGGTAGCCACCAATTACATCAATCCCGACAAAAATTAACCCATCTTGACGTAATTTATCAGCTAATCGAGTACAAATTTCATGTTCTCTGGGGGTAATTTCTGTTTCCGCAACTGTACCACCAGCAGCCATATTGTTGCGAAAATCACTACCACTAGAAAGCCGATTTAAAGCACCAATCGGTTCACCATGCAGTAAGATAATGCGCTTATCTCCATCCTTAGCTTCTGGGAGATAAGTCTGCACCATCACTGGTAGTTTGCCTTGATGGGTGCTAAGTTCCACAATGGAGTTAAAGTTGCGATCGCCTGCTTGTAAAAATAAAATCCCTTCCCCAGCTTTGTTCCCCAGTGGTTTGAGAACCGTTGCTCCCTTAGCTTCGACAAATTGCCGAATCAACTGCTTATCTGCACTGACAATGGTTTCTGGAATCACTTCTTTAAATTGGAGGGCATACATTTTTTCGTTTGCCCTCCTGATCCCATCGGGGTTATTAATCACCAAAGTTTTATTTTGGTCAACATAATCAAGAATGTAAGTAGCAAAGAGGTAAGAGTCATTAACTGGTGGATCTGTCCGCATAAATACGGCATCCATTGTTTCTAAAGAAATCAAGGAGCGTTCTTGCAAGCGATACCAAGGATTAGCTGCTACCCAACGTCCTTCTACCAAATCTATTGGTACTAGTTCCACTTGTTGCAGAATTGCCCAAGCTTTACCGTCTACCACACTCAGCCAGTTTACCTGAGTTATCCAGACTTCATGTCCTAAAATCTGTGCTGCTTCCATCAGTGCAACACTGGTATCATGACAAGGATCAAGCAGATGGATGGGATCAATAATAAAAGCCAGTTTCACGCTGTTTGCCTCAATCGCCAGGAAATTTTAAGTTACTCAATTTAGAGTAACTCCTGATGATTTAACTGAGTCACAAACCTGAGCAGCAGAAAAGAGTAAAATTTATATCCCCGCTCATTTTATACATTGGTTTCAACGGCTAATAACTCATCCAACTTACCTTGACGGTCGAGGGCGTGGATATCATCACAACCACCAACGTGGCGATCGTTAATAAAAATTTGTGGTAAAGAACGTTTGCCATTTGCTCTTTGAGCCATTTTATCCCGTGCTTCTTCATCGCCATCGATACTGTATTCGATAAAGTCAACACCCTTACTAGTCAGCAAATGTTTGGCACGGATGCAAAACGGGCAAGTCCTCCAAGTGTAAATTTCTACATTAGCAGCCATAATGTCCTCTATTTTGTTCTATACTTCTCAATTCTAAAACCTTGTTATCTGTGTCGCCAAAAATCAATCTGTACAACTCTAGTACAGGTTGGCCTAAATCAACAGATCACAACTCAGCTACTTCGGCTCCTTTCGACTTCTCCTGACGGAGACGCTGCGCGAACGCTCAAGGCAAGTCGCTCAGTAAAAGTACGCTCAGTGACCATAAGGAATTGCTAAAAGGCTTGTAGTATCACTATTCTTTCTTTTTAATTTTGACTTTTGCCTTGTTGAACTAGGATGTTTGCATCTAAAAAATTTGGTGGCTTGTACCATCCAGAAATTATTGGTCAAAAAAATTGGGCGAGAAGTTTTTTGTTACTTCTCAACCCATATATAGCTAAAGATGAAAGCTTAAAAGTATTGCCGAAGCTTACACATCATTTTTCTTGTTAACTTTCTTCAGTTTGAATGTACAGAGACCAAATAAGCCTAACGCAGCTAATGTACTAGGTTCAGGTACCTTCTTAGGCTGAGGCTGAGAAGCCGGCGGTTGATAGTAAGTTGTGGGAGATGGAGATGGTGCTGGCGCTGGTGCTGGCGCTGGTGCTGGTACGGGTGCTGGCGCGGGTGCTGGTACGGGTGCTGGCGCGGGTGCTGGTACTGGCGCTGGTGCTGGTGCAGGTACTGGTACGGGTGCTGGTGCTGGTGCAGGTACTGGCGCGGGTGCTGGTGCGGGTACTGGCGCGGGTGCTGGTGCAGGTGCTGGTACGGGTGCTGGCGCGGGTGCTGGTACGGGTGCTGGCGCGGGTGCTGGTACTGGCGCGGGTGCTGGTGCAGGTGCTGGCGCGGGTGCAGGTGCTGGCGTTGGTGTTGTGGCTATCGATTTATTTACAAAAGCTTCACTTCCACCATCAATAAAGGCTTGAACGTGGAATCCTACACGTAAGGTACTATCTTTGAAGCTGTTAATGATGTCGTCAAATGTAACGTTACTGTCTAAATCAAACAGTACACTCACAAATTCATTAGGATTTACACCCATCTGTGAAACTGGTTGATTAGCCTCAACGGAAAAATCTGAGTTAAACCGACCTCCTGGAGCATTATTACTTCCTGGGAGATTGCCTATTTTATTAGGTATTACGAAGTCTACACCACTACCACTATCAGTTATTGATGCAATATTTTTTAGCAGTTGTTTGGCTTCGTCAAAATAAATTTGAGTTATGGAAGAGGCTTGTTGTCCAAAATTACTGAACGTAAATAAAACCTGATCTGACTTACTGCCTTTAGTAACATCTAAAAATAGTTGACTTTCACCTGTTGCGGCGTTAACAGCACTATTTCCAGTGATATTTTGAAATCCAAAGCGCACTGTAGATGAAGGCGCTGGTGTTGGCGCTGGTGCTGGTGCAGGTACTGGTGCTGGTGCTGGTGCTGGTGCTGGTGCAGGTGCTGGTGCAGGTACAGGCGCTGGTGCTGGTGCAGGCGCTGGTGCTGGTGCAGGTACTGGTGCAGGTGCTGGTGCAGGTACTGGTGCAGGCGCTGGTGCAGGCGCTGGTGCTGGTGCAGGCGCTGGTGCTGGTGCAGGCGCTGGTGCAGGTGCAGGCGCTGGTGCTGGTACTGGAGCAGGCGCTGGTGCTGGAGCAGGCACTGGTGCTGGTGCAGGCACTGGTGCTGGTACTGGAGCAGGCGCTGGTGCTGGTGCTGGGGTCGCACTAACTAAAGTGCCAGCAAAGCTAGGTTCGTTTAAAGCTGTCCCGAATTGGAAGCGAATGTTGCCAATCTTGGTGACATCAAAAGCACTAGGTAGACCAGATAAGACAAAGGTGGCATAGTCTTTAACAAAAGTCCCATTTTTCACTGCTGGGTTTGGATCGTCATAACCACTAATGATGCCGTAATTAAATTGCTGCCCGCCACCACCTTGAAAAATATTTAATCCAGCAGTACCTATACCGTAGTTTTGGGTTATTCCCGGTAAGTCTGATGTTCCGTTACCAGTATTTGGCAATTTCCATTCATTAAGATTACCCAGTAAGTTAATATTACTTGTGGTTGTAGAGCCAGAAATTACTGTTGGAGCAGTAGCTGAAGATAAAGACAAGTTTGTTAGCGCAGATCCGCCATATTCCCAAAACACAGCAGTCAAGACATCAGAAGGTGCTGTAGCACCTGGCCCTGTGTTTTTTAGGGTAACTGTTAGTTTTCCTGGATTTAGGCTGTCATCAAAGATGACTGATGCTCCCAGAGCGTTAGTCGTTCCATTCGATACTGGGTTGGTTCCTGTTCCTGAAAAACTTACAGATGCTGCATTTGCTTGCGATATTGGCCCAGACATAACTATGGCCAACGATGATAAACCACAGGTTATATAACCTATTACTTTTTTTGAACTCATTTGAGTCACTTCTTTAAAACTCCTTTTTGTATCTAAAAAGTCTTATCAAACTGCACCGCAGCATAAAATATCCCTGCAAAATAGAGTTTTTAAGTTATGACAAACTAAGTTGATAAATTGCGCTAGTTAGAATTTAAAATGACTAGCGATCTATTATTTCAGCCTTAACTTAGTTTAAATAACGAAAACTTCTATTTTCTAGGGAGTTCAATCTGGGATGAGGTTGATATAAATCTCTGAAATTTTATTTTTTCTCAGTGACGAATAAATATAATTTGCCACAATAACTTGTCAGTAGTCTATAGTTTATCGACATTTTCATCAGAAATTTAATCTCAGAGCAAAAAGTCGGAGTTTCTCTCTATCTGTATAGATATTGGGTATTTACACCTGGAAAAATATTTAAGTATTTCCAAGTAAAATGTATTTAATACTTAAGTCTGATTGATAAATAAAAAGTGAGGCGATCGCCCCACTTAAAGGAATTTTAAAGTAGTTAAGTAATTTTGCTTAGGAAGCTCGACGTACCCAGCCGTTAATTGTAAAGCGACTATCAGGAAATGCTTTAGATGAACACCTCACTGGCAGAACTTCGTGCATATATCGACTGAAGAAAAATACAATACTGTTATTGCGCGGTTCGATAGTTTTAAAGGATTCTGCTTTGACATAAAAGTTATTTTCAACTTTACTGTCATATATTAATAATTCTCCTCCAGAATACCGCTTAGGTTCTTTATTGAAGTAATAAACATAAGTTAATTCTCTGGTAGCAGTATCCGAACTACCATTATCGTTATGAATTTTGTAATAATTGCCATCATTATGTGCAGTGAGTTGGCTTTCAATCTGTCCTACTGTGAAGGGTGTCATTCCCAATTTGCTCATCACATCAGGCATAATCTGCTGAACTTTATTGACAATTAGTTCAGAAAACTCTGGAAATGAGTACAGAACCATTGAGCGGCGATAATTTTTATCATTGGTCGAAGTACTAGTGGAAACAAACTTTGACTTATTAGCTAGTACATACTTAATCAGTCTTTCATGCTCACTAGGCGAGAAAAAATTATCTATTTGTACATAATTAGAATTTAAAACATCATTGGCTACAGGTTGGACATTTTCAGGTTGCTGTATCCAAAGAGGTGGTTCGGTGATTAACCCAACAAGATGATCACTAGCAAAGCATAAAGCCGAATGCCCTTCATTAACAGGTACTTGAAATAAACCTTGACTGGCTGCTTCTTGTTTATAAGCACGAGCAACAACAGTGGTTAATAGGCTATGCAATACAGGGTCATCTGGATTGAGGTAAACTGTATACTGATGTCCCCCTGTTAAGAGAAGCTGAACTTTGACTTTTGTTGGTTCTAGTTGCTGGGAATTTGTTGACATAAATAATTGTGTTAGGGATAGCGATCGCAAAAAAATTTGGTAACAGCAAAAGTAATGAGAGTCTTCCTAAAACTTGAGTTACTTTCTATATCAAGTACCAAAATAAAAATATCTATTAATTACTGGTTCTAGCATGTCATTGAGCATCCTGTCATTCAGGAAATACCACAGTAATAGCCATATAGAAAAATTAAAGCCGTAGTTTCCCTAACTACGGCATTGATGTCATATCCTCAAATTTTATTTTCGGTATTTACCGAGAGTCAACAGCGTATGCAATCAATTGGCTAAGACGTAAACGCAAGGTTTCTAAACCTAAACGTTCGCTTGCGGAAATGAACACAGCTAGGGGAAATTCTTCTCTAGCTAAGGCTAATGTCTCGCTGTCTACTTGATCAATTTTGTTAAAGGCGACCAAGGCTGGGCCAGGAGTCACAGGCATAGCGGCGAGGATTTCTCGCACTGAACGAATGTGACTTAACCAAGCAGGATGAGACAAATCCACTAAATGTAATAACGCATCCGCTTCTGTGACTTCTTCTAAAGTTGCACGAAAGGCATCCATCAACGACGCAGGTAGTTCGTGAATGAACCCTACAGTATCTGTAATCAGAATTTCTTGGGGTTCATTGGTGTCTGCATGGGGAATGACTAAGCGACGTGTAGTCGGGTCAAGGGTAGCAAACAACTGGTCAGCAGTATAAACTTCGGCGTTAGTTAAGGCATTGAGTAAGGTCGATTTGCCTGCGTTAGTGTAACCAACCAAAGCCACTGAAGGAACTTCTTGATGTTGTCTTCGTTGTCGTAAGCGCGAACGATGGGCTTGCAACTGGTTGACTTCTTGTTGCAGTCGAGAAATTCGCCGTTGAATTGCCCGACGTTCTGTTTCTAGTTTGGTTTCACCAGGGCCGCGAGTCCCAATACCACCACCTAACCGCGACATTGCCTGACCTCTGCCAGTCAGTCGCGGCAGCATATATTCTAGCTGTGCTAGTTCTACTTGCAATTTACCAGCGCGGGATTGAGCGCGTTGAGCAAAGATATCTAAAATTACTTCTGTGCGGTCAACTACCCGAATACCAATTTGCGCTTCTAAGTTGCGGACTTGGGCTGGTGAAAGGTCGCGGTCAAAGACGACGAGATTACATCCGAGGGTTTGGGCTGTTAAGGCGACTTCTTGCACCTTACCTTCACCGATAACTGTTTGGGGATGAATGCGCGATCGCTTTTGTTGTACTGTCTGTAGTACATCACCGCCAGCAGTATCTACCAGTCGTCCTAATTCAGCTAGGGTGTCGTGGAATTGTTGC